>JBASRP010000277.1:0-1763 GCA_049273905.1 Actinomycetota bacterium | reverse complement strand
GGACGCGGCGGCTCGCCAGTGAGCCGCCGCTTCGTTTTTCTGCGCGTGAGGTCTAGGCGAGCTCGTACACCGCGTCGACCACGACGATGAACGCGGGACGGTAGCTGTACCCGCCCTCGTCGCCGCCGGGGGTCGCCGGCGAGGACTCGGGCGCCACCTGCTCGGAGATCGAGACGAGCTTGCCGAGCTTGCGGCCGGCGGCGCGTGCGTAACGCTGCGCCTTCTCGCGGGCTTCCTCGAGGGCCTTGGTGTTGCTCTCGTCGGAGACGTTCAGGTAGCCGACGCCAACGGCGGCGCTGACCTTCTTGGCGGCGGCCGTGACACGGTCGAGCCGGGAGATGTCACGGACGGTCGTCAGTACGCGGGCTTGCGCCGTGTACCACCCTTGCTTCTCGTAGCTGGGGAACGTCGTGTCCCACACGGTGCGGATGTCTGCCGACGAGACGCCCGCGTTGTGCACTGCCTTGGTGACGAGAGATGCGATGCGCTGCGCGGTCGACAGCGCGTCGCCGACCGTCGGGCGAGTGGGGCTTATGCGGTAGGCGACGACGACCGCGTTCAGCGACGTCGGCAGGTACGCCTCGCCGGCGACTTTCACCGTGTTGCCGTCGCTCGACACGGCCTGTCGCAGGCCGGAGAGCTCGTTGCCGATGCCCTCGAGGCGGGCCTTGCTCGCGGCTTCGAGCGCCGCGATCCGCGCCTCGAGAGTTTGGCGCGTGGACCTGCTGGAGCGGTTCTGGCCGACCGCGACGGCCGCCAGGCTCGACCCGCCGACGAGCGCGACGGCGGTGAGGACGATCAGAAGACGCGTGAGCCGGGTCATGTTCTCCTCCTTGAGAAGACCCTCGAGTGATCACAGGATGCGGCGCGGCCACGCCGGCCAACCATGGCCGAAAGTGCAGACCCCTCGCGCCCGAAGCGTGAGAAACGCCACCACGGATACGCTGACGCGGCCGACTGGACCGGAGGACGCCATGGGGACCGAGATCTTTTCGCTCGAGGGGAAGCGCGCGCTGGTGACCGGCGCGTCGAGAGGGATCGGATCGGCGATCGCGCTGGCCTACGCCGAGTGCGGCGCCGACGTCGCGGTGACCGCGCGCACCACGAGCGACCTGGAGGAGCTGGCCGGCAAGATCGAGGCGACGGGGCGCCGCGGGATCCCGATCACGTGCGACGTGACCAAGACCGACCAGATCGTCCGCTGCGTCGACGAGGCGCTGGCGGCGCTCGGCGGGGTCGACGTGTTGGTGAATAACGCCGGTGGGACGCGCTTCATGGCGCCGGTGCTGACGCTTCGCGAGGACGGGTGGGACAAAGCCATCAACCTCAACCTCAAGAGCGTCTTCACGTTCTGCCAGAAGGTCGGGACGCACATGGTTGAGAAGCGATCGGGGTCGATCATCAACGTCGCGTCGGTCGGCGGATTGCACGCCTCGCCGACGCTCTCGTTCTACGGCGCGGCGAAGGCCGGCGTCGTCAACCTGACGAAGACGCTGTCGGTCGAGTGGGGCTCGTCGAACGTACGCGTGAACGCGCTATGCCCCGGGTGGGTGAAGACGGAGCTGAACCGGAACCTGTGGGGCGAGGACCCCGTCGTCGCTCAGTCGACGGTGACGAACGTGCCGCTCGGCCGCTGGGGCGAGACGTCGGACATCGTCGGCGCCGCGGTGTACCTCGCGTCGGATGCGTCGGCGTACACGAACGGCGCGATCATGGTGATCGACGGAGGGATGCTGGTCTAGTGCCGCGGCGCACGCGCCCGA
>JBASRP010000473.1:0-5480 GCA_049273905.1 Actinomycetota bacterium | reverse complement strand
TAGAGGGTGAGATGGCTGACGACCACCTGAGCCCAGAGCAGGCAGCCGCGCTCGCCCTCGGCGGGGGCGAGGAGCCGCCGCACGTCCTGTCGTGCGCGACCTGCCGGGCGGACGTGGCGTCTCTGCGGCAGGTCATCGCCGACCTCCGGGCCCTCCCGGATCCGCCCTCCGCGCTGCTGGAGACGGCGAAGGCCTACTTCCGGAGGCGGCAGGCCATCGACGGCCTGATCGGGCGGCTGATCGAGGATCCGGCGCTGCGCGAGAAGGCGCGGGTCAAGCCGGAGGCCGTCCTCAAGGAGGCGGGGCTGGAGCCAGACGCCGATCTCGTGGCCGCGCTACGGGAGCTGGACCGGCCGTCGGGCGACCTGGCCAAGCGGATCGCGGCCAAAGCGTTCCTGCAGTAGCGCCGGTCCTACTCGGCCGGCCGCGCGGCATCCCCGCCCACCGCCGACCAGATCTCGTCGAGGAACTGGCGCAGCACGGCGCCGGTGAAACCCCAGATGAAGTGCCCGCGCGTCTCGACGATATTCGTGTCGATCGGGAAACCGCGCCGCATGATCGTCTCGCGTCGCCAGACGCGAACGAGCTCGTCGACCGGCAGCTCGATCACCTCGTCGATCTCGGCGTCGCTCGGGTGATACGCGTGCTGTTCCGGAACGACGGCAACGTACGGCGCCACGTTGTATCCGGTGACGAACGTGGGCAGGTCGTCCAGACGGCCGACGATCGTGATGTCGTCGGGATCGATCCCGAGCTCCTCGACGGTCTCGCGCACGGCCGTCGCTTCGAGGTCGGCGTCTTCGTCGTCGCGGCCGCCGCCGGGGAACGAGATCTCGCCCTTGTGGTGCGCGACGTGGTGGGTCCGCCGCGTGAACACCAGCCAAGGTTCGCCGTCACGCTCGAAGAGCATCAGCAACACCGCCGCGGCTCGTCCCGGCGGCAGCTGCCCGGTGCGCGGAGTTCGCGCGGAGAGCGCGCTGCGAAGCCGGTTCTCGAGATCGGACGACGTCGCGGGGCTCACGCGGCGACACTGTAGCGCGGGCGCGTGGGAGCGCCCGGCCCTCACATCAGCGACCGGACCAGTCCCCCGTCGACCTGGAGCGTCGTCCCCGTAACGAAAGAGGCCTGATCACTCGCGAGAAAGACGACGACGGCGGCGATCTCTTCCGGTTGTCCGAGCCGCCCGAGCGGGATGTCGCGCACGAACGCGTCGAGCGCCTGCTCGAGGGGGATGCGCTCTCTCTCGGACCTCTGCGACGCGAGCGATCGGATCCGGTCGGTCAACGTCGGACCCGGACAAACGGTGTTCACCGTGATGCCTTCGGGCGCCAGCTCGTTCGCGAGCGATTTCGCGAAGCCGACGACGGCCGTTCGGGACATGTTCGACAGAACGAGCCCCTCGAGCGGCTGCTTCGCGGTGACCGATTGGATGTTCACGATGCGTCCCCACCCGCCGCGCCGCATGTGCGGGACCGCCGCGAGCGACAGGCGCACGGTCGAGATCAGATTCAACTCGAGCGCGGCGCGGTAGTCCTCTTCCTTGAACGCATCGAAGGCGCCCGAGGGCGGCCCGCCGCTGTTGGTAACGAGGACGTCCAGACGGCCGAACGCGTCGGCGGCGCCCATGATGAAACGCCGGCAGTCCTCCGGTTGTGTCACATCGGCCACGGACGAGAAGACGCGCGCGCCGAGCTCGACGAGGTCGGCTTCGGTCTTGCGCAGATCGTCCTTGCCGCGCGCACAGATCGCGACGTCGGCGCCCTCGCGTGCGAAACCCAGTGCGCACGCGCGGCCGATACCGCGGCTCGACGCGGCGACGATCGCCGCGCGGCCTTTCAGTCCGAGATCCACAAGGGCGCATCCTAATGGGGTGAGTGGAGGGAATCGAAGCGTCGATAGGATGAGGTGATGGCCAAACCCGAGAAGTACGTCTTCGTGTGCACGAACGACCGCCCCGAGGGTCATCCGAAGGGTTCGTGCATCGGACGCGGGTCCGCCGAGATCCTCGGCGCGTTCCGCGACCTACAGGGCGAGAAGAACCTCACGCACTTCAAGGTCGTCGCGACCGGATGTCTCGAGCCGTGCCTCGCCGGGCCGACCGTCGTCGTCTATCCGGACAACGTGTGGTACGGCGGCGTCACGCTCGACGACGTCGAGACGATCATCGATCAGCACCTGGTCGACGGAAAACCCGTGGACTTCCTGACGCTCACCGACGACGACTTCGAGCGCTCGCAACGCGCGATGAAAGAAGCGCCGCCGACGATCTAGGCAGACTCGGTCGCGAGGTTTTCCTCGAGAGGCGGGGCGCCGGCGGCCGGCTCGCCTTCGCCCCGGACCTTCGAACTCACGATCATCGCCACCGCGATCACGATGATGGCGCCGGCCAGGAGCGTTGTGGGACCGACGTGCTCGTCGAGGAACGCCCAGCCGAGCATAACCGCGATCACCGGGTTCACGTACGCGTACGTCGACACGATCGCCGGCCGCGCGTTCTGGACGATGTAGGAATACGCCGAGAAGGCGACGATCGCTCCGAACACGATCAGGTACGCGAGGGCGAGCAACGACGACCGGGAGAAGTTCTCGGGGTGGATCTTGCCAAGCTCGCCGCCGGCGACGGCGACGACGCCGAGCGCGACGCCGCCACAGATCATCTGCATCGCGGCCGACACGAAGCCACGGGAGGGCAACGGAGCTCGGCCTGCGTAGAGCGTGCCGATCGCCCAGGCGATCGACGCGCCGACGACGGCGAGTGCCCCGAGCGTGTCGATGCTCTCGGACCCGCTCGGGTTGATCAGGATCGCCGTTCCGATGAAACCGACGATCAAACCGGCGACCGCGACGCGCGGGAGCCTCTCCTTCAGCGCGCCGAACGCGATCAGCGCCATCCACAGCGGGACCGAGGCGACGATCAGAGCCGCGACGCCGGACGACACGCGCTGCTCGGCCCACACCACGCCGCCGTTGCCGCCGAGGAACAGGAGCGTCCCGACGATCGCGGCCGCGCGCCACTGGCGCCAGCCGGGACGGTCGTCCGCACGATCGCCGCCCCGTATCGCGATCGCGTAGAGAAGCCCGCCGGCGATGAGGAAGCGGACCGAAGCCATCAGCATCGGCGGCAGCGTCTCGATCGCGACCCGGATGGCGAGGTAGGTCGATCCCCACACCGTGTAGACGATGGCAAGGGCGACCCACAGCGTGGGGGTTCCGCGGCGCATGGGCCGAAGGCTAGCCGAGCTCAGCGAACCTCCCGTTCGAATTTCCCCCGTCGCTACTTGAACGCAGGGAAAACCTGTTCCGTGATGAGCGCCAAACCATCGCGGTCGTACGGCGGATGAACCATGACCGCGAGGTGCGTCGCTCCCGCCTCGATGTAACGGCCGACCTGTTGCCGGCATTCCTCGGGGGTCCCGACGAGGGATCTCTCTCGCAATCGATCGGGATCTCGGCCCCGTCGCTCGGCTTGCCCGCTGAGCGCGTGCCTCGCCGAGGTCCCGTCGGCAGAGCAGAACGCACGCAGCGCGATCGACCGTTCGATCGTCGCCGGGTCGCGCTCGATCTGGCGGCACGAGTCCTCGAGGACCGCGACCTTGCTCGCGTACTCCGCCGGCGTGAGGTACATCGCGTTCCAGGAGTCCGCGTACCGGGCGGCAAGCGGGATCAGTCTCTTCTCCCCCGTTCCTGCCACCCACAAGCGTGCGAGGTTGAGACCCTCACGACGCGCTTGCGTGAAAAGCATCAGCGCACCCTCGAGCTGGTCCATGCGCTCGCGCGCCGGCGGGAAAGGCATTCCAAATGCCCGATACTCCGATCCGAACCAACCCCCGCCGATCCCGATCTCGAGCCGAGCCGTCCCGGCCGCCTGTGCGAGCGTCCGCGCCCCATGCACGAAGAGCCCCGGCGCTCGATAACCGACACCGGCCACCATCACTCCGACGCCAACGCGCGGAACCACGCGCGCGAGCGCCGCGAGCGCGACCGTCGCCTCCAAGCACGGCCCGTCCGGACGGTCGGCCTCCTCCGGAAGGAACGCTTCGACATCGGAGTGCAAGGGCACGAAGTGATCGAAGACGTAGCAGGCATCGAACCCCCAGGTCGCGGCGTCCTGCCACAGCGCGTGCAGCTCCGAGAACGCGACGTGATGCTGTCCGGAATGGAGGCCGAATCGCACGCATACTCCCGAGAACGCACCCGCTGGGGTGGGCCCGTAGGATAGGCGCCGCGAACCGGAGGAGCGAGTGACGGACAACGGCGAGAAGCCCTACGGCCAGTGGAAAGAGCTGTACCACGAGGTCGTATCCACGAACCTCTGCACCGGCTGCGCCGCGTGCATCATGGCGTGCCCTCGCGACGTGCTCGACTACGAGCTCGCCTCGTACCACCCCTTCAACACCGAAGACACGACGCCCTTCGACGACTGCATCCACGGACAACGCGGCTGCGACATCTGCACGAAAGCGTGCCCACGCTTCCGCGTCTGGGAGGTCGAGTGCGACGAGGCACTCTTCGGGCGCGCGCGCACCGCTGACGAGGTCTACGGGGTGTACCGCGACGTGCTTCTCGTCCGCGCGAACGACGAGAAGATCTTCGAAGCGGGGCAGGACGGCGGCTTGGTCTCGGCCCTGCTGATCTACGGACTCGAGAACGGCAAGATCGACGGCGCGCTCGTGTCCAAGGTCTCCGAGGAGAGGATCTGGGACGCGGAGCCGTGCGTCGTGACGACGCGAGAAGAGGTACTGGCGACGGCCGGCTCCCGCTACACCTACGCCGCCAACCCGCTCGCCATGAAACAAGCGGAGGAACGCGGCCTGAAGAACCTCGCGCTCGTGGGGATGAGCTGCCAGGCCTCGATCAACGGGACGCTCTCGGCCCGCAACGTCGCGAAGTACCGCCGCCGCATCGGTCTCGTGATCGGCCTGCTGTGCTCGAAATCCTTCACCTATGAGGGCGCCATGGTCGGGAAGGTGCAGAACGAACTGGGCATCCCTCTCACCGACGTTGCGAAGGTCAACGTGAAGGGGAAGTTCATCGTGTGGCGGAAGTCTACGGGCGAGCAGGTCGACATCCCGCTGAAGGAGATGCACGCCTTCACACGCGAGGGCTGCAAGTTGTGCCCGGACTTCGCCGCCGAGCACGCCGACATCTCGACGGGCGGCCTGGGCCAGTCCGACGGCTGGACGCTGACGATCGTGCGCACCGAGCGTGGCTCCGAGTGGATCAAGGAGCTCGTCGACGCCGGATGGATCACGGTACGTCCCGGGTCGGAAGACCCGGCCGCGATCACGCTGATGGAGAAGCTCTCGGCGAAGCAACGGAAGAGGTGGCCCGGCGAGTTGCCGGCGGAGCGCATGGCACCCGCCGTTCTGCCGCCGCCGCCGCCCGGGGCATGACACGACTTTCGATCGATGGAGGGTGACATGGCAGACGCGATGCAGCTTGCGTACGAGGAGCGTGGATCAGGGAAGGCCCTCGTGCTC
>JBASRP010000260.1:0-1603 GCA_049273905.1 Actinomycetota bacterium | reverse complement strand
CAATCACTTCGAGAACTGAAGGTGGATACTTTAATGAGCTTCCTATTTAAAGGGCTCTGAATAGGCTGGGGTGAGTTTGTCTGTGGGGTGATGACCCAGTCTCCAACAAAGGGTCCTGAATTCTTTTTTATGGAGTCCACCCAAATGGGATAAGCTCCCAAATTTTCCATATAAAATTGCCAACCCCAGTGTCCCGTGAACCAAGCGTCCCCTTTTGAAGTATTGGCCGCGTTTGTAATTCTTCGGGCCTGTTGGCGATACACCTCCGCCAAGGCGAAATCAGACTTAGCCAAGGTAAATGAAAAAATCGCAAATAAAGGCACCACCGCCAAGAGAGATAAGGTATAAATTTTTGATCGTTGGCTAAGGTACAAGATAAAAATCAAAATAAAAGGCGGAAGAGACATCAAAAGATATTTTGAAGGGAATAATGAAAAGTAAAACGGTAAAAATAGGGTGGATGCAAACCATACAAAAAGGAGAAATTTTCTAAGAGCGATTTTACTCTCTGGGGAAAGAGGTCCTAAGTTAAAAGCTCCTTGAAATTTCCCATTAGCTGTTTGACCCGATAGCGAAATAATTTTGGAATCTCGAATAGGCTTTAAAACGGAAAATAACAAAAATAAAATAGCAGTTATTCCTAGAGAAAAGAATATTGCATCGGGAAAAAAAGCGAAACGCGGAATATAATTGGTGCCACCTATCAAAAGACCAAGGCAACCTGCGATCAGGACACATAATATCAGCCAAAAGGGACTCTTTCGTAATAAAAGAGGAAGCAATAGGATGGGTACTACGCCCATTAGTGTCAGATGGATATTCGTTGACCAAAAATCCCTTAAGACATCTTTAATCGCAAAGTGAGGGCTGAGGATCTTAAAAATAAAATCAGTTTGGTAATTGTGGAGAAACAATAAAACCCATGCGCTAAAAAGGGTTAATGCGATTAGAACTGGAATGCAGGCTTTGGATTTTGAGGTGTAGGTTAGGCCAAGCAAAAAGACGAATGGTAATAACGGTAACGCATTGTAGCGCGTTAAACAGGCTGCACCCAGGACCAATCCCCCTAAAAGGAGGGATGATCCCTGATTATTTTTCCATCCCCGGATCAAAAGGACTAGGGAAAGTAAAAACAGGGAGACAGCGAAAAGATCAGGTATGGCCAAATTAGCCATGATCACAAAAATCGGCGAGACCAAAAAAATCAAGGAACCTAAAAAAGCCAATAAGGGAGTTTGGCCGACTTGTCGGATCAAGGCGTAAAGACTTAGGACCGCCAGTAAGGCGAAAGGAATAAGTGAACCATGGACCAGAAGTTCGGAGGGGAAAGTTTTGCCGTTAAAAACTAAAGATAAATAGTAGGGGAATAGAGGAGGAAAATCGAGAATCTCGAACATGGGCTGATAATCGATATGCCAGAGATACTTAAAACCGTAGGGATTTAAGGGCTGATACTGGATATGTTTAGCCACGCTGAGAAATAAAGGTTCGTAAATATGGAAGGCGTGGTTCAAAAAAGGAAGAGTTAAGCCGAAAGTTCCCACCGTCAATAAGGTGCAGAACCAAAAATCAGGGTGTTTGCGAAAGTTGGGCATGGTTTGGC
>JBASRP010000221.1:0-4632 GCA_049273905.1 Actinomycetota bacterium | reverse complement strand
ACGTTCCAGCTCGTCGATCAGTACGACCTGAGCGACTTCATCGTCGACGCGACGAGACCTTTCGCGAATCTCATCACGGTCGAGGTGAACTCCGACGGCACCGTCTCGTTCGCGCTGCATCGCACCGAGGTGGGGCAGGGCATCACGACGGCCGTTGCGATGACGATCGCCGAGGAGATGGGGGTGCCGCTCGAGAAGGTCCACATCAGCCTGTCCGACGCGCGACTCGAGTTGGGGACGAACCAATTCACGGGCGGCTCGAGCTCGATGCACACGATCTTCACGCCCGTTCGCGTCGCCGCGGCGCTCGCGAAGGGACAGCTGCTCAGCGCGGCTGCGGGTCTCTGGGGGCAGAAGCCGTCAAGCATGAAGATCGTCGACGGCGTCATTACGGGCCGGCGCGGGCGCCGGGCTTCGTTGGGCGAGCTCACGCATCGCGCCGCCGTGTCACAGACCACGCCGGTCGAGATCCTCCTCAAGCCGGTGTCGCAATTCTCGATCGTCGGCAAGCCGACGCCACGGATCGACGCGAAGGCGATCGTCACCGGGGCCAAAACGTTCGCGATGGATCTCAACGTCCCCAACGCGCTGCCGACGATGTTGGCGCGTGCGCCGACGATCAACGGGCACGCGCGCAGCGTCCGCAACCTCGATGCCGTCAAGGAGATGCCGGGCGTCACGGACGTCGCGATGATCCCGCATACCCTCTACGTTCCAGGCGGTGTGGCCGTGCGCGCGGCGACCTTCGGGCAGTGCATCGACGCCGTGCGCGCCCTCGACGTGGAATGGGCGCCGGGAACCGTCGAGGGGATGTCGGACGCGGACGTGCTGGCCGACCTCAAAGCCGCGGAGCTGCCGCTGACGCCCGCGCTCCCCGGCGACGTGATCGAGGAGACGTTCACCTTCCACTTCCGGCCCGGCGATCCCCTCGAGACCAACTGCGCCGTCGCGGATGTGACCGCGGACCACATCGAGGTGTGGGGCTGTATGAAGACCCCAGCGTGGGTCAAGGCGGAGCTCGCCGTCCAACACTGGCGTACGCCGGACAGTGTCACCGTGCACGTCACCGAGGGCGGCGGCTCGTTCGGGAGGCACCTCTTCGCCGACGCAGTGTTCGAGGCCGCTGCTGTGTCGAAGGTGATGGCCAAGCCGGTGAAACTGATGTGGCACCGCACGGACAACTTCCGTCAGGGGCGCGTGCACCCGATGGCGACGTCGCGTGTGCGGGTCGTTCACTCCGGTGGACGCGTGCTCGCGCTCGACCAGCGCCACACGAGCGTCGCGACGGATTTCTCGATGGGCCTCGGCGATCTGTTCAGCGCGACGGTCGCGACGCCCCCGCAGCTCAACCACCTGACGTACGCCCAAGGCGTGTTCACCCTCACGGCGAACGTGCCGTACAACTTCGGGCCCGTCACGCAGTTGATGCGTGAGGTCTACGAGATCCCGATGTTCAACACGTCGTCCGTTCGCAACATCTACAGCCCCGACGTCTGCACCGCCCTAGAGGGAATGGTCGATCGCATCGCACAGGCGATGGCCATAGACCCGGTTGAGTTCCGGCGCTCACTTCTGCGTGACGATCGCCTGTTGGCCGTGCTCGAGAAAGTCGCAGAGGTGGGCAAGTGGGGCCGGCCTATGGCGGCCGGCACCGCGCAGGGGGTCGCCGTTTGGAAGGAGTACAAGGGTGCGGCCGCTGCATTGGTGGAGATCGATTGCCGCCCGCAAACCGTGAACCGGAAGGTGCGCGACGGGGTGACGGGTCCGCGCGTGACGAATGTCGTTTACGCCGTCGACGTCGGCTTGCCCATCAACCCCCTCGGTCTCAAAGCGCAGATGATGGGCGGAATCATTGACGGCATCGCTCAAGCCCTAACGTACAGCCTGCACCTCAAGGATGGTCATTACCTGGAGGGCAGCTGGGACAATGCCTTCTATACGCGGCAGTGGAACACGCCCGAGGTGAACGTCATCGTCATGCCGCCGACCTCCGACTCTCCGGGCGGGGCTGGTGAGTTCGGGGTCGCGGCTACGATGGCCGCCGTAGCGAACGCGTACGGGCGCGCCACCGGCATGTATCCCAACTCGTTCCCGATCAACCACAACAACCCGCTCGCGTTCACGCCCCTCCCGACCATCCCGCCCATTCCCCAGTCGCCGACCGACGGCCTGCAGAGGGCCGAGTAAGGACCGTCATGGCCACCCACACATTCATCCTCAACGGCAAACGCGTGACGGTCGACTGTCACGACGACGTCCGCGTGCTGTGGGTCCTCCGTGACCTCCTCGGCGTCCATGGTCCGAAGTACGGTTGCGGTATCGCGGTGTGCCAGGCGTGCACGTGTCACATCAACGGGAAGGCGTTCAACACCTGCTCGGTGCGGATCGGTGACATCAAGGCCAACGACGAGATCACCACCATCGAAGGGTTGCCGGCCACGGTCGGGGCGCCGCTGCACCCGATGCAGGAGGCGTGGCTGAGGCACGACGTCGCGCAGTGCGGCTACTGCCAGCCCGGCCAGATCATGACGGCCGTCGCCAAAGTGAAGAAGGCGCGCGCCGAGGGTCGCGAGATTACCGACGCCGACCTGGACGAGATCCGCGACGTCTGCCGCTGCGGCACGTACCCTCGGATCCGCGACGCGATCCGGGACGGCGCCGCGCACATGCCCTAGCGCGGGTGGATCGGACCCTGCGCGTCGCGCAGGAACGGCACCTCCGCCCCCGTCCGCAGCGCGATGATCTCTGCGCAGATCGCGACCGCAACCTCCTCCGGCGACCGGGCGCCGATGTCCAGCCCGATAGGCGACATGACGCGGGCCATCGAAGCGTCGCCGACTCCGGCTTCGCGCAAGCGTCTCAGGCGATCGTCGTGCGTTTTCCGCGATCCCATCGCGCCGATGTATCCCGCCCCGGTTCGGAGCGAGCCGACGATGGCCGGAACATCGAACTTGTGATCGTGTGTGAGGACGCAGACCGCGTCGCGCGGCCCTAACTCGATCGTTTCGAGGAAGCGGTCGGGCCAATCGACGACGACTTCGTCGGCCATCGGGAACCTCTGGCGCGTGGCGAACGTCTCGCGCGCGTCGCAGACGGTTACGCGATAGCCGAGAACCTTCGCCGCCCGCGCGAGAGCGGCGGTGAAGTCGACCGCACCGAAGATCACCATCCGCGGCGGCGGCGCGAACGATTCCAGCAAGACCTCCACGTCCTGTTTCCGAGCCTCGCCGCGGCTGCCGTAGTGCCGCGTTCCCGAGAAGCTCGACCGGAGCGCGGCCAGCGCATCCCGTCCGGCGACGCGGTCGAGGTCGGCTTCTCCGAGGGTTCCCAGCGTGGCGCCGTCGGCGTCGACCAGCATCTGGCCGCCTGCGTCCGGCCCGTCCACGCGTGTCGCGAGCGCCACCGGCCGTCCGTTGCGCAGCGCATCCTCGAGAGGGCCGAGGACTTCGTCGTCGCCCTTCGCGACGAGCACGTGGATCGTCCCTCCGCACGTCAGCCCAACCGCGATCGCGTCTTCGTCAGCGATGCCGTAGGTGACGACGTGCGCGCCGGTCTCGCCGGACAGCACCGCGAGGGCTTCGGTGACGACGGCGGACTCGACGCACCCGCCCGACACGGACCCGGCGACTTCACCGTCGGTCGTCACGCCCATCGTGGCGCCTTGCTCGCGCGGGCCGGATCCGTCGACGGCAACGACGCGCGCGATCGCGATGGCCGTCCCCGCCTCACGCCAGCGCCGGATGTCATCGAGGATCTCTCTCATCGCGCGCCGATCAGCTCCATTCGAGGAGGTCTTCGACCGTGTCGATGTCCACCGGCCGGCCGACGCATGGTACCTCCTGCACCAGGTCCGGCCTGTCGCGTATCAGCTCGCGAGCGCCTTCGTCGCCGGATCGGGGGAGGAGTGGCCACACCTCTCGCGCGAGCCGGACCGGATGCGATCGTCGCCCGTGGTAGGTCGCGATCGCGATCTGTGCCGTCGCCTCCGCGAGGGAACGCCAGGCTTCCGCGGTGATGAAGGGCATGTCTCCGAGCGCGACGACGATCGCATCGTGGGTGTCGCACGCGTCGACCGCGCACGCCAGCGAGGACGCGAGTCCGTCGGCCCAGCGCGCGTTTCCGACCTGCCGCACGCCGTCGGGCAACGTGATGTCGGCGGGTCCCGTGATGACGATCGTCTCGTCGAGTCCTGCGTCGAGGGCCGCCTCGATCGCCCACGACACGAGGGGCCGTCCGCGGAACGGTGCCACGAGTTTCGCGCCGTCGCGGAACCGGACGGACCCGCCGGCGGCGAGCAAGACGGCGGCGGTCGTCATAAGTCGGACTGAGACCAGCGCATCGCGTTGTGATTGTGATCCGGCGCCTCAGGCCATTCCCTCTTGTCGCGGTAGAGCGAGGCCAGCGCCGCAGGGAACTCCTCTTTCGGCCGGAGACTGAAACCGAGCCCTTCGTAGTAGCCGATCATCGGGTCGTCACAGATGAGCCAAAGGTGCCCCAGCTCGCGGCGTGAGGTTTCGATCAGCGTCCGCGCGAGCCCGTGCCGCCGGTATTCCGCGAACACCCAGACATCTTCGAGCATCAGCGCGCCGTCC
Source organism: Actinomycetota bacterium (assembly GCA_049273905.1). GTDB lineage: Bacteria > Actinomycetota > AC-67 > AC-67 > AC-67 > JBASRP01. The sequence continues at coordinate 40 of JBASRP010000221.1, read as the reverse complement.
AACTCGAAGACGCGCACCAAGCCCGCGAGTGTCCCGTCGA
>JBASRP010000219.1:0-3513 GCA_049273905.1 Actinomycetota bacterium | reverse complement strand
TCGTGAGGCCCCGGCAGCCGCCGGGGCCTCACACTTTTCCTACGCGCTAACTATTGACGATAGTCAGCGTCGAACGTTCCGTTCCACACGAACTCGTCACGCCGTTGTGGTTCGAGTTCGAGCTCGTGAACTCGACCAGCCAGCGGAACGTCGTCGCATTCGCCGTTGTCACCGTGGCTGCCGTCGTCGTCCTCTGGACGCCGGACGCCGCGTTGGTGAGTGTGAACGACTCATCGACGAGCGCCGTGCCCGTGCAGTCCGACGTCGTGAACAGACGGAACCGCAGCGTCCCGGAGAGGTTGCCGCCACCGGATGCGACCGTCAGTGTCGCGGTGTCGGTGACCGTCCACGTCTGGGCCGTCGAGATCCCCGGCTGCAATGCGGTCACGGTGAAGCATTCGGACGTGTCGAAGTCGACCGCCGGGTCGTACTGACTGCCGACGGCAGGAACGTATTCGCCGCGGAAGCACCACGTCCCGACTTTGTTCACGACGACGGCGTCTGACGTCGCTGTTGCGGTCGTCGACGTCGCTCCGGTCAACGCTTCGCCATCGGGCTCGTCGCCTCCCACATCGACGAAGCTTCCGCCGACGTCGCAGACCGTGGCGAGGTCCGCTCCTGCGGCGTCGAGCTGGTCCGGGTCGCAGACGTAGAACTTCACCGTGCCGGTCGGCTGACCGCCGCCCGTACCCGTGACGGTCGCGCCGTCGGTGACGGAGGTGCCGACGGGAACCGAACCGCCAGAGCCGGCGGACGGGACGGTGTTGATGCCGGACTCACACGGCTGGAACTGGTCCGCCACGAAGTCCTTCAGAACTGAGTCCACAGACGACGACGAGCGGGTCTCCGCGACGAGGGTCGCGAAGCACTGATCGCTGAGGTCGACGGGAAGCTCGCTGAGGTTGACCCCACCCTCATAGAGCTCACTGACGGCGAAACCCGTGTGGCCGCTCTTGTCGAGGAAGGGCCAGGGCGACGTGGTCAGGTTGGAGCCTGTGGGCCGGTTGACGTTCGCGCAGAAGTCGTCGTTGGCGGAGCTCCCACACGTGGCGCTGACTGTCTCGCTGCCGCCCAGCGGGCGCAGCACGCCGTCGACGGCGCCCGGGAACGAAGGATCCCACATGAACACGCGGATGTGCGAGTCGGTACCGCCACCCGTGAAGTCACTCAGGATGAGGAGGTCGCCCACGATGTGTTCCGCGACGCCGTCATCGCTCGCGAACTTGATGCCGCCGCCGCCGGGAGTACCGGTTGCAGCGATATCGTCCTGCAGGAACCAGAACCCGATCTGCGCGTCGCCGCTGTTGTCGAGGCGGTCGGCGCCGAAGTAGAGGATCGAGTCACCAAGGTGCGTGTACCGTGCCGCGAACGCGTCCTGCAGTTCGTCCTTGTCCGGCGCGGAGCCGTTCTTCCACTTCCAGTCGCTGAGGTCGTGGTCGTCCTTTGACCCGCCCCCGGTGAAGATCGTCGCGTTAAGCGGGTCGTGCTTGAAAGTACTCCCCGCGTCGGCGTGATCGGTCCCGGCGAAAACTCGGTCCCAGTCGTCTGGGAGCCCCGAGCCGGTGTTATCGGTTACCGCGTTTGCTCCGAGCGTGCCACTCTCGAGCTCAAAGACGCCGAGATCGTGAACCGCGACTGCGGCGCCGGCGAACACGATGACGATCCCTATCGCCATCAGCATTGCGCCCACGCTCATCAAGCGTCGCCGTTTGCCTCCTAGCTTTGCCATGGACTTCCCCCCGAAACGGGCGCGTCCCGGAAACGGGCGCGCAGGACGGAACGAACTAGAAGATGGGTTGGAACAGCCTCCGCATCCCCCCTTGCCCCCAATACACCTGCCTCGGCAGGTCATTTGTCCTAGTCGGAGCCCCAGGGTAGGTCCCATTCTCACGCTTTGTCAACGGTTGACCACTTAAGTTGCATAGGTAAAGTTTTGCCAAAAGCTTCCTGAGAAGGGGCATTTTTCCGGGGATGTAGGCTCTCTCGGTATGCACCAGATCGTCCCCGGAGTCGGCGAAATCGTTTTCGGATATGTCAACGCCTTCGTCCTCGACGGCGGGGCGACGCTCATCGATGCCGGGCCCTGGAAGAACGGGCGCCGCGTGCTCCAAGCCCTCGGCCCCGGTGGGAGCGTTCTACGCCACGTGCTGATCACCCATCACCACATCGATCATGTCGGCCCGCTCCCCCGTCTAGCGTCGGAGGACGTGACCGTCTGGGCGCATCCTCTCGACGCCGCGGTCATCCGAGGAACGGCACCGGCGCCGACACCGGCTTCACGCTCGAGCCTCGAGCGCGCCGGAGTATGGGCGGTCGAAAACCTCGGCCCCAAGCGCACCAAAGCGCGCGTCGATCGCGAGCTGACGGACGGCGAAGAGATCCCGGTCGGCGATGGCCTTATCGCGTACCACACACCTGGTCACACCGCGGGACATGTCTCGTTCCTCATGCCGTCGAAGCGCGTGCTGTTCGTCGGCGATGCCGCGGCGAACTACCTAGGCCGTCTCGGCCCACCCGTGGGGATCTACAACGAAGACCACGATGAAGTGAAGCGAAGCATCGCCAAGATCGCGGCTCTCGACTTCGACATCGCGTGCTTCGGACACGGACGTGTTCTCAAGGGCGCCGCCAACGCGCGGTTCCGGAAACTCGCCGAGAAGATCGCCGGCTAGCGTCGCCGCCCGGTCGGGACGCGCGACGCCGGGCAGAGGTCGTTCACGACGCAGTCCTCGCACAACGGCTTCTTCGCGTTGCAGATCGCGCGGCCGTGCTCGATCAACAGATAGGTCAGGTGGAACCACCTCGTCTTCGCGAACAGCGCCATCAGATCGCGCTCGACCTTGTTGGGATCGTCCGCGTCGCTGAAGCCGAGCCGCCATGCAAGGCGATGGACGTGCGTGTCGACGGCGATCCCCTCGACCTTCCCGAACGCATTGCCGAGCACGATGTTCGCGGTCTTGCGCGCGACGCCCGGCAGTGTGAGGAGGCCCTCCATCGTGTCCGGCACCGCGCCGCCGAACTCGTCGACGAGCACGCGGCACAGACCGCGGATCGATTTCGCTTTCTGGTTGAAGAAACCCGTGGAGTGGATGTCGCGCTCGAGCTCACCGGGCGGCGACGCGAGGTAGTCCTCCGGCGTCTTGTATTTCCGGAAGAGCGTCTCGGTGACCTTGTTGACCATCACGTCGGTCGACTGCGCTGAGAGGACCGTCGCGATCACCATCTCGAGGGCGTTCGAGAAGCGCAGCGCGACGGTCGCGTCCGGATACGTCTTATCGAGACGGCGGTAGATCGTCCGGGCGCGTTTCTTCTTCTCCGCCGGCGTCTCGCGCGTCAGCCACGCGGCGCGCGGCTCCGCCTTCGGTTTGACCATTCGATGAGGCTACCGCTCCGCTACTTGAGCCACTGCTATCCGATGAGGCTTGCGATCTTCTCCCGCCAGATGCTCGCGTCGCCGAGGAAGAGCTCGCACCATTTCGCGCGCCGGTAGTACAGATGCATGTCGTGCTCCCA
>JBASRP010000214.1:0-2261 GCA_049273905.1 Actinomycetota bacterium | reverse complement strand
CGGCGGTCTCCTTCTCGACGAGGTCCGTGCGCCCGCCTTTCTCGAAGGCGTCGATCGACTCGCGGCGGCGTTTCGCCTCGCGCCCGATCACGTCGAGCACCTCGTCGTCGGAGAGCTCGTGGAGCTTCTCGACTTCGGTGTTCTTGATCGCCGTCATCAACATGCGGAGCGTCGCGACGCGCGCTTGTTCGCGCGCCTTCATCGCGGCGCGCATCTCGTCGGCGATCTTCTCTCGTAGCATCGGCGTCTCATCCCGGCTGGAGGCCCCGGCTAGGATACGCCGGTGCTCCCCCTCCTGCTCGTCATCGCGGGCGTCGGCATCGCGGCGTTCGCGTACGCGTCGCTGATCGAACGAAACTGGTTCGCTCTGCGCGTCCACCGCGTCCCCTGTCTCCCCGCGGGGTCGCGGCCGGTGCGTCTGCTGCATATTTCCGACCTCCACTTCCGGCGCGGACAGCGGCGTAAGAGCGCCTTCCTCGCGCGGTGCGCGCGCACGGATCCGGACCTCGTCGTGTGCACGGGGGACTTCGTCGACCACGAAGGCGGCATCGATGTCGCGGTGGACGCGGTCTCACAGCTCCGGCCGAGCGCGGGAGCGCTGTACGTCTTCGGTTCGCACGACTACTACGCGTCGCGTCCGGGGAACCCGCTCAAGTACTTCATCGGTCCCAGCAAGCTGAAGGTCGACAAGGCGACGCCGCTCCCGTGGCGCGATCTCGCGCGCAAGCTCGAGGAGCGCGGGTGGACGCAGCTCCTCAACCGGACGACGACCGTCTCCGTCGATGGGCTCGGACCGGTGGACGTGGTCGGCCTCGACGATCCGCACATCAAGCGCGACGACATCACCGTCGCCTCGGAGCGCCGGGGCGACGGGTTCCGCTTGGGGATCGCGCATTCGCCGGACGCCGCGCAGGCCCTGGCCGAGCGAGGCTACGATCTCATCCTTTCGGGGCACACGCACGGCGGACAGGTGCGGGTGCCGGGCTTCGGCGCCCTCGTCACGAACACGCGGAACCTTCCACGCGACATGGCGCGGGGGCTCCACCGGATGAACGGGTCGTGGCTGCACGTGAGCGCGGGGCTCGGCACGAGCGCCTACGGACCTGTGCGCTTCGCGTGCCGTCCCGAGGTGTGTTTGCTCGAGCTCGTCGCGCGCGACGCTTAGCTGCCGAGAACCTTCTCGAACGCGCGCAGGTAGCCCTCGACCATCGCGTCGGCCGAGAAATGATCTTCGACATGCTGGCGAGCGACCGCCGGCTTGATCTCACGGGCTCGCTCGACGGCTTCGCACATCTCGTCGATCGTTTTCACGAGGAACCCCGTCTTGCCGTCGACGATGACCTCGGGCGCGGCGCCGTACGCGAACGAGATCACCGGCGTGCCCGACGCCATCGCTTCGGTCATGACCAACCCGAACGGCTCGGGCCACTGGATCGGGAAGAGAACCGCGGACGCGCGCGCGAGGAGGTCCGCCTTCTCGTCGATCGTGATCTCACCGATGATCTCCTCGCTACCGTCGAGGTTGGGCTCGACGATCGTGCGCCAGTACTCCTCTTCCATCGGCTCGGCCTTCTTGATCGCCATCACGAGCTTGCGGCCGGTTCGGTGCGCGACCTCGACGGCGATCTCGGGGCCCTTCTCCGGATTGATGCGCCCCAGGAACAGCAGGAAATCTTCCTTGTCCTCGCGGAACGGATACTTCGAGATGTCGATGCCGTTGTGCACGGTGCCGGCGTACGAGAGGTCCGGGCAGAACGCGCGCTGCGCTTCCGAGATCGCCACGTACCACACGCGGCCGGACAGCAGCGTGTAGAGGCGCTTCGCTTGTTCCGTAAACGGCCCGTGCAGCGTGTGCACGACGGGGACGCCGGCGTGCGCGCCGATCGCCGGGCCGACGACCCCCGAGTGGTCGTGGATGATGTCGAACGAAGAGGCGTCGCGATACGCGCTCCCCGCGTGCACGACGTCGTAGAAGGCGTCGCCGATGTGGGTACCGCCGGGCGGCTCGTCGAAGATCGTGACGAGCTTCGCGCGCGTGATGCTTCCGCCCGACGCGTACAACGTGGTGTCGTGCCCGCGGTCCGCGAGGCCGTCGGCGAGCAGCGCGACGACCCACTCGATCCCGCCGTAGCGTTCCGGCGGAACCGCGAACCACGGCGGAGCGATCTGTGCGACCTTCATCCCGCGCCAGCCTATCCGCGCGCTCGGCTCGGTAAACGTCGGCGGGAAAACGAAGAGCCCGGCCCTCGGCCGGGCTCCCC
>JBASRP010000206.1:0-13150 GCA_049273905.1 Actinomycetota bacterium | reverse complement strand
GCTCAACGGCGAGCGCCGTCACGACGGCTCCAGCGCGGCGGTACGCCTCCGGCGCGACGCGGTACGCCGCGCCGTTCGCGCAATCGACGACCAGCCGCAAGCCGCCCAGGGCGCCGCCGCCTCCGAGGAGGAACTTGAGGTAGCGCTCCTCCGCGTCGTCGAGGTCCTCGGCCAGGCCCGGCGTCTCCGCGTCGCCGTTGCCGCCTTCGAGGACCGCCTCGAGGTCGCCCTCGACGGCGTCGGGCAACTTCATGCCGTCCGAACCGAAGAACTTGATCCCGTTGTCCTCGGCCGGGTTGTGCGACGCGCTGATCACAGCGCCGGCCTGGCAGCCGTACGCGTGCGTCAGGTGCGCGATGGCGGGGGTCGGGATGATCCCTGCGCGCAGAGCCTCGCCGCCGGCGCTCGCGATCCCGGCGATCAACGCCTGCTCCAGCGGAACGCCAGACGCGCGCGTGTCGCGCCCGATCAGGACGCGCGGCTGCGGATGCCCGCGCCCGAGGACGACGGCCGCGGCGTGGCCGAGCTTCGTCGCGAGCTCGATCGTGAGGTCGTCGCCGAACCGGCCGCGCACACCGTCGGTGCCGAAATACTTTCCCATACGGGTCGGTCCGATCCGCCGGACGAGGTGGCCGGTTAGCGCTTCGAGTACTGCGGCGCCTTGCGCGCCTTCTTCAGTCCGTACTTGCGGCGCTCCTTGATGCGCGCGTCGCGCGTCAGGAGGCCCTTGCGCTTGAGCTCGCTGCGGAGCGTCGGGTCGGCCTCGATCAGCGCGCGGGCGATCCCCAGGCGAACCGCGCCGGCCTGACCGCTCATGCCGCCGCCCTCGATGCGAGCGACGATGTCGTAGGCGTCGATCGTGTTGGTTAGGCGCAGCGGCTCGGTGACGATCATGCGGAGAACGGGGCGCGGGAAGTAATCCTCGATCGGACGGCCGTTCAGCTTGAACTGCCCAGACCCGGGGATGAGACGCACGCGGGCGACGGCCTCCTTGCGACGTCCCGTCGCACCGACGATCTGGCCGAGTGTCGCCACGCCTACGCTCCCTTCGCGTTGATCGTTCGCACTTGCGGGTTCTGCGACTCGTGCGGATGCTCCGCGCCATCGTAGACGCGGAGCTTGCGGAACATCGCGCGCCCGAGACGGTTGTGGGGCAGCATCCCTTTAACGGCCTTCTCCACCGCGATCGAGGGCCGCTCCGCGAGCAGCTTGCTGTACGGCACCTGCTTGATCCCGCCCGGGTACCCCGAGTGCCGGATGTGCATCTTCTGCTCGGCCTTGTTGCCGGTCAGCCGGACGCCCTTCGCGTTGATCACGACGACGTAGTCGCCGGTGTCCGCGTGGGGCGCGAAGACGGGCTTGTGCTTGCCGCGCAGGAGCCGGGCAGCCTCGACCGCGAGGCGGCCGAGAACCTGGCCGTCGGCGTCCAAGACCCACCAGGCGCGCTGGTAGTCCGTCGGTTTAGGAGAGAAGGTCTTCACGAAGAGAAATCCCTGGTCAGCGGCGGTGAATCCTACCCGCCGGGGCGGTAAGGGTCAACCTGCAGCTCGCGCGAACGGCCTGCGCGGATACCCGACCTCGACGAGCGTCAGGCCCTTCGCAGGGGCCACCGGCCCGGCAGCGCCCCGGTCCCGCTGAGCGAGCACCTTCGGGACCTCGTCGGCGCTCCGTTTCCCGCGCCCGACCTCGAGCAGGAAGCCGACGATCGAGCGCACCATCTGGTGGCAAAACGAGTCCCCGACGACACGAATCACGAGGTCGCCCTCGGCCGGCCGGAACGTGATGGTTCGTAGACGCCGGACCATCGAGCCCTCTGCCCGCCGGCAGAACGACGAAAAGTCGTGCTCACCGACGAACCCCTTCGCGGCCCGGCGCATAGCCGTGAGGTTGAGGCCGCCGGGCACCCATACCGTGAACCGGTCGCGCAGCGGGTCCGGCGCGCTCGCGCGCACGAGCCGGTACTCGTAGGTCCTCTTCGTCGCCCTGTGCCGCGCGTCGAAATCCTTGGGAACGATGGCCGCCGCGCGCACCGCGATCTCGGGCCCGAGCCGCTTGTTGAGGCGGTCGGCCACCCATTGGGGGTCGGTCCCGACGGGGGCCTCGAACGACACCACCTGACCTATGGCGTGGACGCCCGCGTCGGTCCGCCCCGCGCCCGTCGTGCGGACGTCGACGCGCAGCAATTGCGACAGAGACTCTTCGAGGAAGCCTTGAACCGTCCGCCCTTCGCGCTGGCGCGCGAAGCCTTGGAGGTCGGTGCCGTCGTACGCGACGAGCAGGGCGATCTTCACGATCGCCGCCGGGCTACTCCTCTTCGCCGGTGCTCTCGATCAGTTCGATGAGAGCCATCGGCGCGGCGTCGCCCTTGCGCGGGCCGAGCTTCACGATGCGCGTGTAGCCACCGTTGCGCTCCGCGTACTGGGGGGCCACCTCGGCGAAGAGCTTGTGCACGATCTCGCGGTCGGGAACCGTGCGGAGCACGAGACGGCGCGACGCGAGGTCGCCCTTCTTCGCTTTCGTGATGAGTTTCTCGACGACCGGACGCACGGCTTTCGCGCGCGCCTCGGTCGTCTTGATCTTGCCGTCGCGGATCAACGACGAGGCCAAGCCCGACAGCAACAGCTTCTGATGCGCCGGCCCCGAGCCCAGCCGCGGACCTTTCTTCGGCTTGGGCATCAGCTCTCCCGGAGCCCCAGCCCCATCGCGGCGAGCTTCGCCTTCACCTCGTCGATCGACTTCTGGCCGAAGTTGCGGATGTCGAGCAGGTCCTGCTCGGTGCGCTGGATCAGGTCGCCGACGGTCTGCACGCCCTCGCGCTTCAGGCAGTTGTACGACCGGACCGACAGATCCATCTCCTCGATCGGCAGCGCCAGGGCGCTCGCCTGCGCCAGGTCCTCCGGCGCCGGGCCGAGCGTCAACGCCTGCGCGTCCTCCGATTGCTGCGCGACGAGGCCGAGCAGCTCGACCAGCGTGCGTCCGGCGGCCGCGAAGGCTTCCTTCGGCGTGATGGCGCCGTTGGACTCGACGTCGAGGATCAGCTTGTCGTAGTTCGTCATCTGCTCGACGCGCGTCGCTTCGACCGCGTACGAGACGCGGCGAACCGGCGAGAAGATCGAGTCGATCGGGATGACCCCGATCGTGTCGCGGCCCTTCTTGTTGCGCTCGGCCGAGACGTACCCGCGCCCGCGCTCGACGACCATCTCGACGTCGAAGCGGCCCTTCTTGTTGATCGTCGCGATGTGCAGGTCGGGGTTCAGGATCTCAACACCGGCCGGCGCCGTGATGTCCCCGGCGACGACGTCCTTCGGGCCCTGGACGCGCAGGTGGATCGCGACGGGCTCGTCGGAATCCGAGCGGATGACGAGGTCCTTGATATTGAGGATCACGTCGGTGACGTCTTCTTTCACACCTTGGATCGTCGAGAACTCGTGGAGCACTCCTTCGATCCGGATCTGCGTGACGGCCGCGCCCGGGATCGACGAAAGAAGCGTCCGGCGCAGCGAGTTCCCGAGCGTGTACCCGAACCCCGGCTCGAGCGGCTCGACGATGAACTTCGTGCGGTTCTCGCTCGGGGTGGTTTCCTCGATGATCTGAGGCCTCTGGACGATAAGCAAGAGTGGTGCCCCTTTCTGGTCTGACGGAACTACTTGGAGTAAAGCTCGACGATCGCCGATTCCTGAACCGGGATGTCGATGTCGCCGCGCTCCGGAAGGGAGCGCACCGTTGCGCGCAACGTGTCGCGATCGACCTCGATCCACGACGCCGGCGGACGGTTCTCGTTCACCGCGATCGCGTGCAGCACAGGCTGCATGCGGCGGCTCTTCTCGGCGACGGTGATGGTGTCCCCCACGCGCACGCGCGCCGAGGGGATCGACAACCGCTTCCCGTTCACCTCGACGTGTCCGTGACGCACGATCTGACGAGCCTGGTCGCGCGACAGCGCGAAACCGGACCGGAACAGCACGTTGTCGAGGCGCGACTCGAGAAGGCGCAACAGGTTCTCACCGGTGATCCCCTTCATGTTCGACGCTTCGGTGTAGTAGTTGCGGAACTGCCGCTCGAGAACACCGTAGATCCTCCGCGCCTTCTGCTTCTCGCGGAGCTGCATCATGTACTCCGTCTCCTTCGTCCGTGCGCGGCCGTGCTCGCCCGGCGGGAAGGGACGCTTCTCGATCGGACACTTGGGCGTCTCGCACTTCGTGCCCTTCAGGAAGAGCTTGATCTTCTCGCGGCGGCAGAGCTTGCAGTCCGCGTCGGTATAGCGGGCCACTAAACCCTCCTCCGCCGCTTCGGGCGGCAGCCGTTGTGCGGGACCGGCGTCACGTCGGCGATCTGGTTGATCTCGAGGCCGGCCGCGGCCAGCGAACGGATCGCCGTCTCGCGCCCGGATCCGGGACCCTTCACGAAGACGTCGACCCGCTTGACGCCGTGCTCCTGCGCGCGGCGCGCCGCAGCCTCGGCCGCGAGCTGCGCCGCGAACGGCGTCGACTTGCGCGACCCTTTGAACCCGACGTTCCCACTCGAGGCCCACGCGATCGTGTTCCCGTTCGGGTCGCTGATCGTGACGATGGTGTTGTTGAACGTCGACTGGATGTGCGCGTGCGCGTGCGGGATGTTCTTCTTCTCGCGACGCTTCGCTTTCTTCGGCTTCGCCAAACCCTCTCCCCTGCCCCTACTGAAAGGGACTACTTCTTCGCGCGGACCTTCTTGGAACCCGCGACCGTCTTCTTCGGACCCTTGCGCGTGCGCGCGTTGGTGTGCGTGCGCTGCCCGCGCACCGGGAGTCCGCGACGATGCCGGATCCCTTGATAAGCCCCGATCTCGATCTTGCGCTTGATGTCTTGCGAGACCTGACGGCGCAGGTCACCTTCGATCTTGTAGTTCGCGTCGATCCACTCGCGGAGCCGGACCACCTCGTCGTCCGCGAGATCGCGGACCCGTGTGGACGCGTCGACGCGCGTCGCCTTCAAGGTGTTGAGGGCGCGCTGCCGGCCGACGCCGAAGATGTACGTGAGCGCCACTTCAACGCGCTTGTCGCGCGGGAGGTCGACGCCGGCGATACGGGCCATGCCCTAGCCCTGCCTCTGCTTGTGGCGGGGGTTGGAGCAGATGATGATGACCCGGCCGTTCCGCCGGATGACCTTGCACTTCTCGCACATCTTTCGCACGCTCGGACGAACCTTCATGGTCGGGATTCTCCCTGAGACCTCGCGGCCCCGGTTCCGGGGCGCGTTCGAGCCCCAATCGGGCTCAGGAACCAAACGCGCAGTATATCACCGGTATTCCGGGTCCCCAACAAGACCCCCATCACCTGGCGTACCGCCCCTCGAGGTCGGTCAGGACCCAGGGGCCGTCGGGGGTCACGGCCACGGTGTGCTCGAAGTGGGCCGACAGGGTTCCGTCCGCGGTCACGACGGTCCAGTCGTCGTCCAGCAGGCGGGTCTCGTACCCCCCGACGTTCACCATCGGCTCGATCGCGATCACGATCCCCTCGGTTAGCTTGTAGCCCTTGCCGGGGGACCCGTAGTTGGGCACCGGGGGCTCTTCGTGCAGAGAGCGGCCGACACCGTGGCCCACGTACTCACGGACCACCGAGAAGCCGGCGCCCTCGGCGACAGTCTGGACGGCCGCGCCGATGTCGCCGAGGCGGCGGCCCTCCCGGGCCTCGGCCAGGCCGGCCCACAGGGCCCGCTCGGTCGTCTCGATCAACTTCAGGGCCTCCGGGCTCGGTTCGCCGACCGGGATCGTGACGGCCGAGTCGGCGTGGAATCCGTCGACGACCGCGCCGACGTCGAGCTTGACGAGGTCGCCTTCGCGCACGACCCGGTCGCCGGGGATGCCGTGGACGATCTCCTCGTTGACCGAGGTGCAGATCGTCTTCGGGAATCCGCGGTAGCCGAGGAACGACGGCTGCGCGCCGTGCGAGGCGATCACCCGCGCGGCGGTCTGGTCGAGCTCCGCGGTCGTCACGCCGGGGCGGATGGCGGCTCGCGTCTCCGCGATCGCCTCGGCGACGATCTCACCGGCGCGGCGCATCGTCGCGATCTCGTTGCGGCCCTTGATGATGATCATCCGTCAACCGCTTTCCCGATCTCCGCGATGATCTTCTCGGTGACCTCGTCCTCGGATCCCTCGCCCACCACGCGCGCCAATAGCCCGCGCTCGTCGTAGTACTTGATCAGTGGGAAAGTCTGGCGCCGGAATACGGCGAGACGGTTCTGGATCACCTCCGGACGGTCGTCGTCGCGCTGGAACAGCGCCGTTCCGTCGCGGTCGCACTTCATGTCGTCCTGGGGCGGACTCGCCAGCATGTTGTACGTCCGGCCGCACGTCGCGCACGACGCCCGCGCCGAAAGACGCAGAACGATCAGCTCGTCGGGGACGTCGAAGTTCACGACGACATCGATCCGCTGGCCGATCTCGGCGAGCAGGTCGTCGAGATCCTCCGCTTGCGGCAGCGTTCGGGGGAACCCGTCCATCACGAAGCCGTTCTGTGCGTCCTTCTGCTCCAGGCGGATCTTGAGGAGCTCGAGCACCATCTCGTCGGGCACGAGCTCGCCCGCCTCCATGTACTCCTTGGCCTTCATCCCGATGTCGGTCTGCCAGGACACGACGAAGCGGAGGATGTCTCCCGTTGACACGTGCGGCACGCCGTAATGCTGCGCGAGCCGGACCGCCTGAGTGCCTTTTCCAGCCCCCGGGGGGCCCAGCAGGACTATCCGCACAAGGCCTCCCTTACTTGAGGAAGCCCTCGTAATGCCTCATCAGAAGCTGAGACTCGAGCTGCTTCATCGTCTCCAGACCGACACCCACAACGATGAGCACCGCCGTGCCGCCGAATGGGAACGCGCCGATATGCCAAGCGCCCTGAACGATGAAAGGCAAGATCGCGATACTTGCTAAGAAGAACGATCCCGGCAACGTGATGCGCGTCAGGATGTGGTCGAGGTATTCGGCTGTCGGCCGCCCCGGCCGGATACCGGGGATGAACCCGCCGTACTTCTTCATGTTGTCCGACACGTCGACCGGGTTGAACGTGATCGCCGTGTAGAAGTACGTGAAGAAGATGATCAGCAGGAAGTACGTCACGATGTAGAGCGGATGATCACCCCGCGCGAGGTTTTGGTCCACCCAGTTCTTGAACCCGCGGTTCTGCATGATCGTCGCGGCTAAGACCGGTAAGTAGAGCAGCGACGACGCGAAGATGATCGGGATGACGCCGGCCTGGTTGACCTTCAGCGGGATGTAGGTCGAGGACCCGCCGTAGAGCTTTCGCCCGACGACGCGTTTCGCGTATTGAACCGGGATCCTGCGTTGCGCTTGTTCGACAAGCACCACCGCCACCACGATCCCGATGCCGAGCGCGAGGATGACGCCGGCCTTCAGCCCACCGGCCGTCTTGTAGATCGACGTGCTCTCGGCGGGCAGGCGCGAGATGATCGACGAGAAGATCAGGATCGACATACCGTTCCCGATCCCGCGCTGCGTGATCAGCTCGCCGAGCCACATGATCATCGCGGTACCGGCCGTGAGCGTAAGCACGATCGTGAACGTCCGTCCGGCCGTGAGGTTCGGGAAGAAGTCGCGCTGCCCGGCGAACAATCGTCCCGAGTTCGCGGTGACGACGATCCCGAGCGACTGCAGCAGTGCCAGCACCACGGTCATGTAACGCGTGTACTGGGTGATCTTCTTCTGACCCTGCTCGCCTTCCTTCGCGTACGCCTCGAGGCGCGGGATCACGACGGTCAGCAGCTGCATGATGATCGAGCTCGTGATGTAGGGCATGATCCCGAGCGCGAAGATCGCGAACTGCGTCAGCGCGCCGCCCGAGAACAGATTGATCAGACCGAAGACGCCGCCCGACTCCGCTTCCTTCTGGAGGGCTTGGACCTTGTCGAAGTCGACGCCCGGCGTGGGGAGGTGGGCCCCCAGCCGGTAGATCCCGATGATGAGAAGCGTGAAGAGGATCTTCTTGCGAAGGTCCGGGATCTTGAACGCGTTTCGGAAGGCGCTGAGCACTAGATGACCTCCGCCTGTCCTCCGGCCCGCTCGATCTTTTCCCGCGCGCTCGTCGAGAACGCGTGGGCCCGGACGGTGAGCCCGACCTGCAGCTCTCCCCGGCCCAGTATCTTGACAGGCGCCCGGCGCTTCCGCACGAGCCCGCGCGCGACCAGCGCGGCGGGGTCGACGACCGACCCGCCCTCGAAGCCGTTCAGGCGCTCGACGTTGACCGGCGAGAACTCGACCCGGTTCCGGTTCGTGAATCCGCCCAGCTTGGGAAGCCGCCGCTGCATCGGCATCTGCCCGCCCTCGAATCCGACGGGGAGGGTGTTACGCGCGTACAGACCCTTCGTCCCGCGGCCGGCGGTTTTGCCTTTGCCCGATCCCTTGCCGCGGCCGACGCGAACCCTCTCGCGGTGGGCACCCGGGGCCGGCTTCAGATGATGGAGCTTCACGATGCATCCTCCACAGTCACGAGATGCAGCACCTTCTTGATCATGCCCCGGACGTCGGGCTTGTCCTCCCGCACGACCGACTGGCGGATCTTACGCAGACCGAGCGAGCGCACGGTCGCACGCTGATCCTCCGTGCAGCCCACGAGCCCGCGGACGAGCGTGATCTTCAAGCTGCTCACTCCGAGGACTCCTGCCCGTCCGCCTTCGCAGCCGTCTCGAGCATCCGCCGCGGCGCGATATCCTCGACGGCCTTCCCGCGCATCCGCGCAACCTCTTCCGGCCGGCGCAAGTCGCGCAGCCCGGCGACCGCCGCGTGGACCATGTTGATCGCGTTCTCGCTCCCGAGGGACTTGGACAGCACGTCCGCGATCCCCGCGCACTCCATGACGGCGCGCACGGGACCGCCGGCGATCACGCCGGTCCCCGGCGCGGCCGGCTTCAGCATCACGCGGCCGGCGCCGGCGACACCCATGACCTCGTGGGGCAGCGTCGTCCCGACCATCGGGACCGTGAACATCGAGCGCTTCGCGATATCGACGCCCTTCTGGATCGCCGCCGGAACCTCTTTCGCCTTCCCGTAGCCGACGCCGACGCGTCCGCCCCGGTCGCCCACGACGACGAGCGCGGTGAACGAGAACCGGCGTCCGCCCTTCACGACCTTGGCGACACGGTTGATCGACACCACGCGCTCCTCGAGCTGTGGCTTGCCCGCCTCCTCCTGGCCGGGCCCACCGGATCTGCGTCGTTCGACCACTAAGAACTCCTCCTACAGCTTCAGGCCCGACTCGCGGGCTCCGTCCGCCAGCTGCTGCACGCGGCCGTGGTAGAGGCGGCCGCCGCGGTCGAGCACCGCGGCCTGCACGCCCTTCTCGACGGCGCGCTTCCCGAGCAGCTCGCCGACCCGCTTCGCGACGTCCTTCTTCGCGCCGCCGCCCGACTTAGGTTCTGCCTCGAGACTCGACGCGGCAACGAGCGTCGCGCCGGCCACGTCGTCGATCAGCTGCGCGTAGATGTGCCGGTTCGAGCGGAACACCGCGACGCGCGGACGCTCCGCCGTGCCGCGCACCTTGCGGCGCACCCGCAGGTGCCGGCGCTGCCTCGCCTTCAGTCTGCTCTGAGCATCCACCGTTACTTCGCCGCCTTCCCGGCCTTCTTGCGCACGTATTCGCCTTGATACCGGATGCCCTTGCCCTTGTACGGATCCGGCTTGCGGATCGCACGGATGTTGGCGGCGATCTGTCCCACCAGCTGCTTGTCGGTGCCGCTGATGATGATGCGCGTCGGCTGTGGGACCTCGAAGGAAACGCCCTTCGGCGGCTCGACGACGACCGGGTGCGAGAACCCGACGGCGATCTCGAGGGTCGAGCCCTTGAGCGCCGCGCGGTAGCCGACGCCCTGGATCTCGAGCGTCTTCGCGTAGCCGTTCGTGACGCCCTCGACCATGTTCGCGACCAGCGATCGCGTGAGGCCGTGCAGCGCGCGGTGCTCGCGTTCGTCCGACGGACGCGTGACGACGACGCTGCCGTCGTCGACGGCGACCGTCATGTCCGGGTGCATGCTCTGCTCGAGCGTGCCCTTCGGGCCCTTCACCGAGACCCGGGAACCGTCGACCTTCACCTCGACCCCCGAAGGGATCGCGATGGGCTGGCGTCCGATCCGGCTCATCTCATCATCACCACACGTAGGCGACGACCTCGCCGCCGACGCGCTCGCGCGTCGCCTGCTTGTCGGTCACGAGTCCCTTCGACGTCGAGATGATCGCGATACCGAGCCCGCCGAGGACGCGCGGGATCGAGTCGCGCTGCGCGTAGATCCGCAGTCCCGGCTTCGAGATGCGCTTCAGCCCGGCGATCGTCCGCTCGCGGTTCGGTCCGTACTTGAGCTCGATCTTGAGGATGGGGCCGAGGTCGCCGCGCTCGATGCCGAACTCCTTGATGTAGCCCTCGCGCTTCAGGATGTCCGCGATGGCGACCTTCATCTTGGACGACGGCATCAGGACGTCGTCCTTGTGCGCGGTCGTCGCGTTGCGGATCCGCGCCAGCATGTCCGCGATCGGGTCGGTCATCGTCATCGCGTCACCAACTCGCCTTCGTCACTCCCGGCACCTCGCCCGCATGCGCGAGCTGCCGCAGACAGATGCGACACAGGCCGAACTTCCGGTAGTAGGCACGCGGGCGTCCGCAGCGCTTACACCGGTTGTACTTGCGGGCCTTGAACTTCGCGGGCCGCTGCTGTTTCTCGATCAGACACTTCTTCGCCATCGCTTACTCCGTCTTGAAGGGGAAGCCGAGAGCCTTGAGTAGGGCTCGCGCGCGTTCGTCTTCGCCGGCCGTCGTGACGACCGTGATGTCCATGCCGCGCACCGTCGACACCTGGTCGTAGTCGATCTCGGGGAACACCAGCTGTTCCGTCAATCCGAACGTGTAGTTGCCACGTCCGTCGAACGTCGTCGGCAGACCGCGGAAGTCGCGGATGCGAGGCAGCGCGAGCGTGAGGAGCCGGTCGAGGAACTCCCACATCATGTCGCCGCGCAGCGTCACCTTCGCGCCGATCGCCTGCCCCTCGCGGAGCTTGAACCCGGCGATCGACTTACGCGCCTTCGTCACGAGCGCCTTCTGGCCGGTGATGACCTCGAGGTCCTTCACCGCGCTCTCGATGAGCTTGCCGTCCTTCAACGCCTCGCCGACGCCCATGTTGACGACGACCTTCACGACGCGCGGGACCTGCATCACGTTCGCCAGCTCGAGTTCGCCCTTCAGCTGCGGAACGAGCTCGTCGCGGTACCGCAGCTTCAGCCGCGGGATCTCTTTTGTCGCCGTCGCCATCAGACCGTACTCCCGCACTTGCGACAGATACGCCGCTTGGTGCCGTCGTCGTCGATCTCGAACCCGACCCGTGCGCGCCCTTCGCACTCGGGCGTGTTGCAGACGAGCGCGACCGTCGAGATGTGGACGGGCATCTCCTTCGTGATGATCCCGCCCTCCATGCCCTGCCGGCCTTTGCCCTGGCGGATCGGCTCGTGCCGCTTCACCTGGTTCACGCCCTCGACCATGACCTTGTCGTTCTTCGGCAACGTGCGGACGACGCGGCCTTGCTTGCCGCGGTCCTTGCCGGCGATGACGACGACCTGATCGCCCTTGCGCACGTTCAGCCCGGCCATGGCTACAGCACCTCCGGAGCGAGCGAGATGATCTTCATGAACCTCTTCTCACGCAGCTCGCGGGCGACCGGTCCGAAGATGCGCGTCCCGCGCGGGTTCTGCTGCTCGTTGATCAGCACCGCCGCGTTCTCGTCGAACCGGATGTACGAGCCGTCGGGCCGGCGGCGCTCCTTCGCGGTGCGCACGATGACGGCTTTGACGATCTCGCCCTTCTTCACCGGCGCGCCGGGGAGGGCGTCCTTCACCGTCGCGACGATGATGTCGCCGATCCCGGCGTACCGGCGGCCCGACCCGCCGAGGACCCGGATGCAAAGGATCTCCTTCGCGCCGGTGTTGTCGGCGACCTTGAGCCGCGATTCTTGTTGGATCATCTACTTGGCCTTTTCTAAAATTTCCGCGACGCGCCACCGCTTCGTCTTGGAAAGCGGGCGCGTCTCGGCGATCAGAACGCGGTCGCCGACGCCGCACGCGTTCGCGTCGTCGTGCGCCTTGTACTTGGTGATGCGGCGGAGGATCTTCCCGTAGAGGGCGTGCCGGGTCGTGCTGCGCACGGCGACGACCACGGTCTTGTCCATCTTGTCGCTCACGACCACGCCGACGCGGGTTTTCCGCCGGTTACGATCGCTCGCTTGCTGCTCCTGCATCACGCCTCCTCGGCCGCCGCCGCGGCACCCTGCGCCTCGAGCTCTTCGAGCTCGCGTTCACGCATCAGCGTCAGGATCCGTGCGACCTGCTTGCGCACCACTTTGATCCGCATGGGGTTGTCGAGCTGGCCCGTGACGAGCTGGAAGCGAAGGTTGAACAGCTCCTCCTTCGCCTCGGCGAGCTTCGTCTCGAGCTCGTCCTCGACCACGTCACGCAGCTTGTCTGCTTCCTTGCTCATCTACTCGCCTTCTTCGCGGCTCACGAAGCGAGTCTTGATCGGCAGCTTGTGCGCAGCGAGACGGAGCGCCTCGCGCGCCTGGCCCTCGTCCACGCCGGCGAGCTCGAACATCACGCGGCCCGGCTTCACGACGCAGACCCAGTACTCCGGGTTGCCCTTGCCCGAGCCCATGCGGGTCTCGGCCGCCTTCTTGGTGAACGGCTTGTCGGGGAAGAGGTTGACCCACACCTTCCCTCCGCGCTTGATGTGGCGCGTCATCGCGACACGCGCGGCTTCGATCTGCCGGTTGGTGATCCAGGCCGGCTCGGTCGCCTGCAACCCGTAGTCGCCGAAGTGCACCTGCGTTCCACCCTTGGCCTTCCCCTTCATGCGGCCGCGGTGGTGCTTCCGGTGCTTGACCTTCTTTGGCGCGAGCACCTGCTAGGCACCTCCCTCGGCGGGCGGCCCGCCCTCGGGCTTCGGAGCCTCGGCTTCCGGTGCTGCGGGGGCTTCCGGTGGTGCAGGGGCTTCCGGTGGTGCGGGGGCTTCCGGTGGCGCTGGGGCCGCCGGCTCGGGCGCCGGGATGTCCGTCGGAGCCGCGGAAACCGCGGAGCCCCGGTTCTGCTGGGCATCCGTTTTCGGAGCGCGCTTGCGCGGCGCACGCACCGACGG
>JBASRP010000467.1:0-7731 GCA_049273905.1 Actinomycetota bacterium | reverse complement strand
GCCGGGTCGGGCACAGCGTCGACTCCGGCTTCGTGTGCGAGGTCGGCGGCGGCCGCATCGGAATTGAGCACCCAAACGCGGTCGAACCCCTCCGCAGCGGCGATCACGTCGGCGAGCATGGCGAGCGACAATCGGCGCCGTTCGTTGACGGACAGCGCGGGCGAGAGGCGTTCCTTCGCTGCGGCAAGTGGCTTCATCGGGATCAGGACCACGCGCATCGCGTCAGGCCTCCGCCGCTATGATGTTCCGGCCTTCCCTGCATGCCGGAGGTCTGCATTTGGAACCGATGTACGCGGTTGCGCGAGCGTTACTCGTGCCGTTCTTGAAGCTCTTCTTCCGTTGGAGGTTGATGGGGACGCCCAACATCCCGCGCAAGGGACCGGTCATCGTGGCCTGCAACCATATCTCATACTTCGATCCGCTCTGCCACGCGTACATCATCGATCGGTCCGGCCGGAAGTGCCGGTTCTTCGCCAAGGCCGAGCTCTGGAAGAATCCTTTCTTACGCTTCGTTCTGACGCACGCGCACCAGATCCCGGTGGAGCGCGGCAGCGGCGAGTCGGGGCCCGTCGAGAAGGCGATCGAGTGGCTGAAGCGCGACGAGCTCGTCGTTATCTATCCCGAGGCGACGATCACCACCAACCCCGACCTGACGCCGATGCAAGGGAAGACCGGCGTCGGCCGCGTGGCGCTGGCGACCGGCGCGCCGGTGGTTCCGATCGCGGTGTGGGGGTCGCATTGGGTGCGTCCGAAGAAGCGCAAGCCCGTACAGAAGTGGCGGCGCCTCATCACGCTCAAGGCGGGCGAGCCGATGTACTTCGACGACCTCCGCGGCCGCGACGACGCCGAGGCGGCGCGCGAGGTGACCGACCGCGTCATCGGTGAGCTCGATCGCATGGTGCGCGAGCTCCACAAGGTCTATCCCGAGGGCGGCGCCGTCCCGGAGCTGATCGAGAGCGATGGGTAAGCGCGGACATGTCGCCGTCGTCGGCGCCGGCTCGTGGGGGACGGCGTTCGCGGCGGTCATCGCTGCCAACCACGTCCCGACGCTGCTGTGGGCGCGTCGCGCGGAGCTGGCGCGCGAGATCAACCTCAAGCACGCGAACCAGCCTTATCTTCCCGACATCCCGCTACCGACGACGCTCCGCGGAACAGGCGATGTCGAGGAGGCCGTCGGATCGGCGTCCGTCGTCGTGATGGCGGTGCCGTCGCATGCGCTGCGCGAGAAGATGAAGGAGATCGGGCCGCTGATCCCGACCGACGCGGCCGTGGTGAGCCTCACGAAGGGCGTCGAACAGGACTCGCTGCTGCGGATGACCGAGGTGATGTCCGAGGCCGGCAACGTCGAGCCTCAGCGCGTCGCCGCCGTGTCCGGGCCGAACCTCGCGAAAGAGGTCGCGAAGGGTCTCCCCGGCGCTACCGTCGTCGCGTGCGTGGACATCAAGCGTGCGGAGCGGCTCCAGCGCATCTTCCACTCGCGGACGTTCCGTGTGTACACGAACGCCGACGTCTGCGGCGTCGAGATCGGCGGCGCGGCGAAGAACGTCGTCGCGCTCGCGGCGGGGATCGCGGACGGGCTCGGGTACGGAGACAACTCCAAGGCCGCGCTGATCACGCGCGGGCTCGTCGAGATCACGCGGCTAGCGGTGAAGCTCGGCGCGGACCCGTTGACGATGGCCGGGCTCGCCGGAGTGGGGGACCTCGTCGCAACGTGCATGAGCAAGCAGAGCCGCAACCGGTTCGTCGGCGAGGAGCTCGGCAAGGGACGCTCGCTCGACGAGATCATCGCGTCCATGAATATGGTCGCGGAGGGCGTGAAGTCGTCGAAATCGGTGACGGCGCTCGCCGAGCGGCACGGCGTCGACATGCCGATCGCGCAGCGCGTACGACGCGTCATCCACGAAGGCGCCGACGCGCGCGAGATGGTCGAGGAGTTGATGACCCGCTCGCCGGAGCCGGAGTTCCTGGGCATCCGAACGGAGCCGTCGGGATAGTGGACCGTCCGACGTTCGTCGACGTCCTCGCCGCCGCGCGAACGATCCGCCCCTACCTCGCGAAGACGGCCTTCTACGAGTCGACTCCGCTCGGCAAGATGCTCGGCTGCCGCATCTTCGTGAAGTACGAGAACCACCAGCCGGTCAACTCGTTCAAGGTCCGCGGCGCGCTCAACCGTATGCTGCGCGCGTCGTTCGAGGAGCGTCAGCGTGGCTTCGTCACTGCGTCGCAAGGTAACCACGGGCAGGGCGTGTGCTACGCGGCGGCGATCGTCGGCGCGCGCGCGACGGTCGTCGTCCCCGAGAAGGCGAACCCCGACAAGGTCGAGGCGATGCGGAACCTCGGCGCGGAGGTCTTGTCGCACGGGGTGGATTTCGAGGCCGCGGTCGAGCGCGCGTGGGAGATCGCGGCCGAGCAGAACGCAACCTATCTGCATGCGGCCGACGACCCGCTGATCGTTGCCGGGCACGCGACGGTGACGCTGGAGATGTTCGAGGACGAGCCGGGGCTCGACACCATCGTGTTCCCCGTGGGGGCCGGCGGCCTGATCAGCGGCGCTGCGCTCGTCGCCAAGACGCTGAAGCCCGAGGTCGAGGTGATCGGCGTCCAGGCCGAGCGCACGCCCGGGTTCGTCGAGTCGCTCAAGGCCGGACATGTGGTCGAGTGTGCGCCGTCGTCGACGTTCGCGGAAGGGATCGCGGTGCGGCACCCGCCGCAGCTCACGTTCGAGATGGTGCGCGATCTCGTCGATGACGTGATCACGGTGTCCGAGGAGGAGATGCGGCGCGCGATCATCCTTCTGCTCGAGAAGACGCACAACCTCGCCGAGGGCGCCGGCGCGGCCGGGCTCGCCGGCGTGGTGAAGCTGCACGAGCGGCTCGCCGGCCGAACCGTGGGGACCGTGCTCTCGGGCGGCAACCTCCAGTGGCACGTCCTCAACCGCGCGCTCAACGACATCCATTCCTGGTAAAAGGACCCGATGACCAAACTCCGCGTCGCGATCTTGTACGGCGGCCGTTCCGCCGAGCACGAGGTGTCTGTGGTCAGCGCGCGCAGCGTGATGGCCGCGATCGACCGTTCGAAGTATGAGGTCGTCCCGATCGCGATCACGAAAGCCGGGCGCTGGATACTTCCCGAGAAGACGCCGGAACAACTCGAGGCACCGAAGGGCTCCCTGCCGGGAACGGGCGAAGCGGGGACCGGCGTCACGCTCACGCGTGAACCGAGCGGCGCCGAGCTGAAGCCTCTCGAAGGCGCGACCGGCGGTCTGGGGACGATCGACGTCGTCTTCCCCGTTCTCCACGGCCCCTACGGCGAGGACGGCACCGTGCAAGGGATGCTCGAGCTCGCCGGCGTGGCCTACGTCGGCGCGGGGGTGCTGGCGTCCGGTCTCGGCATGGACAAGGAGATGCAGAAGCAGCTCTTCGCGGCGCGCGGACTGCCCGTGGTTCCCTACGTGCACGTCCACGTGGAGGATTGGCAACGCAGTTCGGAATCGGTGATCGAGCTCGCCGCGGACGAGATCGGTCTTCCGTGTTTCACGAAGCCGGCCCGCCTCGGCTCGAGCATCGGCGTGTCGAAGTGTTCGACGCCAGATCAGCTTCGCCGAGGGATCGCGCTGGCGCTCGAGCACGACGACAAGATCCTGATCGAGAAAGCGATCACGGGACGCGAGCTCGAGTGCGCCGTCCTCGGCAACGCCGACCCCGAGGCGTCGATCGTCGGCGAGATCGTCGCGCATCACGACTTCTACGACTTCGAGGCGAAGTACATCGAGGAGGGGAGCGAGCTGCTGATCCCGGCGCCGATCCCGGACAACATCTCCGAGGAGATCCGCGTGCTCGCCGTCGAGGCGTTCCGCGCGATCGACTGCGCCGGCATGGCGCGCGTGGACTTCTTCTACGAGGAGGCGACGGGCGCGATCCTCGTCAACGAGATCAACACGATCCCCGGCTTCACGCCGATCTCGATGTACCCGAAGCTCTGGGAGGCGACGGGCATCCCGTACGCGAAGCTGATCGACCGGCTTATCGAGCTGGCCCTCGACAACCACGGCGGCCGGTAAAGCGAACCGGCGGGCCTGAGGCCCGCCGGCGCTTCGTTCTGCGAACTCTTAGAGGTGAACCACCGGACACGTGAGGGTGCGCGTGATGCCCTCGACGCCCTGTATCTTCGCGACGACGAGCTTGCCGAGGTCGTCCACGGTCTTCGCCTCGGCACGCACGATGACGTCGTAGGGGCCCGTGACGTCCTCGGCCGACTTTACGCCCTTGATCTTCGATACTTCTTTCGCGACCTGAGCGGCACGGCCCACCTCGGTCTGGATCAGGATGTACGCGTTGACCACAGCCCCCACCTCCTTCGCGCTTGAGTCTTTCTTCGCGGTAGCCATCGCGCGGGATTCTATACGTCGGCCCGCGCGGCCCGACAAGTCACCCGTGAGCCTTCTGCGACACCGGGGCTAGACTCGCATCGGTGATCTTTTCGGATCGCGCGGAGGCCGGCCGGAAGCTCGGAGAGGCGCTCGGTCCGCGACCCGACGCACTCATCCTCGGTATCCCGCGGGGCGGCGTCGTCATCGCGCACGAGGCGGCCGCGAACACGGGCGGAGAGCTCGACGTGATCGTCCCGCGCAAGCTCGGCGCCCCGATGAACTCCGAGCTCGGTATCGGTGCGGTCGCGGCCGACGGAACCACCGTTCTCGATGAGCGTTTGGTGCGCGCGCTCGGCGTGTCGGAGCAATACATCGCGAAAGAGGTCGCCCGTCAGGTCGAGGAGATCCACCGGCGCCTGGACATGTACCGCCGCGGGCGTCCTCCCCTTGAGCTTGCCGGTCGCGCGTGCGTCGTCGTCGACGACGGCGTCGCGACGGGTGGCACGGCGGAGGTGGCGCTGCGGTCGTGTCGCGCGCAGGGAGCGTCGAAGGTCACGCTGGGCGTGCCGGTCGCGCCTCTCGAGTCGCTCGAGCGCCTCCGCGCGGCCTGCGATGAGCTGGTGTGTCTCGAGACGCCGGCTCCGTTCGCCGCGGTGGGGCAGTGGTACGCGAGCTTCCCGCAGGTCTCCGACGAAGAGGTGCTCGAGGCGCTGGGTGTGAGCTAGGAAACGGCCTTGGCGATCGAGGCGCCGAGGCCCGGGAACTTCTTCAGGTATTCGGCGCGCTCCGTCTTCAGGCGCGCGACCGTTTCCTTGTACTCGGCGGTGCGGCCCTGGCGCTCGTAGAGCAGCTGTGGGCGCAAGAACTCGTCGTCGTCGATGCCCGGCACCGCGGTCGCGAGGCCGTAGCCGAAGTCGGGGTCGGGCTCGAAGGTGATCGTTCCCTCCGCGACCGCCTTCACGACGGCGCTCGAGATCGGGATCTTGACCTTCTTCGCTTTGCCTTCCTTCTCGTCCGCGTCGTCGCCGCCGATCCACCCAGTGTTCATCAGGTAGACCTCCATCGAGTGCGTCGCGAGCAGCTCGAGGAATCGGTTGCCCTGGAGCTCGTGCGGCAGCGGGAAGAACGGGTTGGTGCCGGGCACGCGCAGAGCTTTGCCGGCCTCGTCTTTGCCGCCGGCGCTCGTGCCCTGTGTCTCGCCGAGCATGAAGTACGCCGCAGCTTGGTCCTTGGTTAGGTGCGCGACGGCCGGGATGATGTTCGTGTTGCGGTTCAGGATCAGTAGATAGTCGACGGTGCCGATCTCGCGCGGGTCTTTGAACCAGCCGAGCTTCTCCATCGCGAAGACCGCGCGGCCGTTCGCGGTGAACGACTCGTCGAAGAAGTCGAGCTCGCCGTTCTTCTGCGAGACGTTCTCGAGGTACGCGCCGGGGCCGGTGACGGCGCCGTGGATCGTCGGCTCGTACTCGGGGGACAGCGCGTAGGTCTTCGCGAAGCAGCCGTTCTCGGTGCCGTAGACCTTGCCGCCGGGCATCAGCGCGATGAAGTCGTCCTGAACCGGCTTCGAGTCGTTCTGCCGCGTGAACGTGGTGGTCGTCTTGCCGGTCCCGCTGAGCCCGATGATCAGGAACGTCTTCTCGCCCTTCGGCGTTGGGATCACTTTGCAGCCGGCGTGCAGGCCGAGGCCTCCACGACCGTGGACGATGGCGTTCCACATCCGCAGGCCGCCCTTCTTCGACTCGCCGAAGTAGTCGGAGTTGAGGATGCGCGTGACGTTGTTCTCGAGGTCGACGGCGATCAGGCGGTCGTTCGGATAGCCGGCCGCCTCGAGGTTCGGCGTGTAGATGATCGTCACCTCGGGCTCGTGATCGGGCGTCTGGCCTTCGTGGAAGTAGAGGAGATCCTGCGAGCCGGCGACGTTCGCGTTTCGCGCCTCGATGATGAGTCGCGCGGGGGTCTGGAAGGCCGGGTCGTTTCCGATGAAGCCGTTGATCACGACCATGTCCTGGTCGCGGATGTAGGCCTCCTGCATCTCGACGATGCGCGCGTACTCCTCGCGTGTGATCGTCTGGTGCCCGGCGTGCTTCTCGGGGGTATCGGTCGCGATGTGGGTGGACTTCGCGCTGCGCGAGTCGACGCGCGTGGTGACGTTCAGGTTCTCGTACTTGGTCCATTTCGCGTTCGGCATCTTGGCCGTGAGCTCGATGAGCTCGTCCTGCGTGGGGTCGATGAGGAAGGACTTCGCTTCCAATAGATAGGACGGACCTTCGAGCTTCTGGGTCACGACGGGACTCCTCGCGTCACCGGACCAACAAGCGGCCCCCGCTCACTTGTGAAACGATTCACGAATACTACCGGGCGGTCGCGGAACGGTAAAACCCCGAGGGAGAGCTCGGTGAGAGTTGGCCGTTTTTAGCGGCTCGGCTCGACGTCGAAGTACAGACGCACCTGCGTGCGGTACTCGGTGATCTTGTTCTCGTTCACAGTGCAGGCGGTGTCGATCACGTCCATCTTCTGGATGTGCCGGATCGTTTTTGCCGCCTCGCGCAACGCTTCACGCGCTGCTTCGCCCCACGACTCGGACGAGACGCCCTCGAGATCGATGGTGTTGATGACGCCCATAGCGCAGCCTCCTGAGAGCCGGGACGTGATTCTCTCGCGACCGCGGCTCTCGGGGCAAGAGCCGGGATGGCTCCCAGGCATCCCCCGGCTTCCCACGATGTGTTGAACAAAGCGTCGAACAATCGTCTGACATCGTCCGGAGGGCTATAAGCGGACGTCGCCCCCAGACCGGCCATCTATGCTGGTGGTCATGGAGAGCGCCGGCGATCTCGGCGAGTTCGGGCTGATCGAGCGGCTGCTCGCGCAGCTGGGCGAACCCGGCGAGAGCGTGGTGGTCGGGCCCGGCGACGACGCGGCGGCCGTCGAGATCGGCGGTGTGCGCGGGTTGGCGACGGCCGACCTGTTGCTCGAGGGCGTTCACTTCGAGATCGGGCTCTCTTCGCCGGGCGATGTGGGGTGGAAGGCGCTGGCCGCGAACCTGTCGGACATCGCGGCGATGGGTGGAAGGCCTCGGTACGCGCTCGTGTCGCTCGGAGCGCCCGCCGCGACGCCGGTGGGAACCCTCGAGGAGATCTATGCGGGGCTCGGCCGGTGCGCTCAAGCTTTCGCCGTGTCGGTGGTCGGCGGAGACACCGTGCGGGCCGACCGGCTGATCGTGTCGGTCGCGGTCCTCGGCGAGCCGGGCCCAGCAGGGATCGTGACTCGGGCCTCCGCGCGGGAGGGGGACGTGGTCTGCGTGACGGGAACGGTCGGGGGCGCCGCCGCGGGCCTCGCGCTCTTGCGAGCGGCGGGGAGCGACG
>JBASRP010000185.1:0-10619 GCA_049273905.1 Actinomycetota bacterium | reverse complement strand
GTGGTCGTCGGCCATCTCACCCTCTAGACGCCGGCCGCCCGGCCGGCTCTTGCAGCGAGTCCCGGAGACGGCGCAAACAGCGGGAGATCCGCGCCGCGACGGTCCCGGAGGGGACCCCGAGCCGGGTCGCGACCTCGGCCTGAGTCAGGTCGCCGAAGAAGTGCAGCGCGACGGTGGTCGCGCACGGTTCCCCCAGCGCGGCCACGGCGGACCGGACGACCAGGGCCGTCTCGAGGCTGCCGATCGCGTCCTCCTCGCGGGGGTCGGCCGTCTCGAGCGCGCGCTTGCCCTCCTTGCGGAGGTGATCGCGGCACGCGCTGACGACGACGGCGCGGAGCCAGGCGCGGAACTCGCCGCGGCCCGAGAAGCCGCCCAGCCCGTCGTAGAGGCGCACGCACACGTCCTGGAAGACCTCTTCCGCGGCCTGCGGGCCGAAGCCGAACGCGCGGATCGCGACGGCGTAGATGTAGGCCGCGTAGCGATCGATCAGCGTGTCCCACGCGCGATCGTCCCCGCGCAGACACCCCGCGACGATATCGGCGTCGGTCTCGTACACGGCCGCGACACGGCGCCCCCGTGGCATGCGCGTAGGGTACATTCTCGGCGCCTGAAGGAGGCGGGATGGCGGGGGATCGCACGGCGCCGAAGCCGAAACCGAAGCCGCGCGCGGCGCGGAAGCCGAAGCCGCGCAAGGCGAGTTCGCGCGCCGCGCGCGAAGGGTCGCCCAAGACGCACACGATGCCGCTGCTCGGCGGGGTCCATTCGAGTTTGCGGACCCGTGTGCGGA
The DNA here is from genome assembly GCA_049273905.1 of Actinomycetota bacterium. GTDB lineage: Bacteria > Actinomycetota > AC-67 > AC-67 > AC-67 > JBASRP01. The sequence continues at coordinate 9,832 of JBASRP010000185.1, read as the reverse complement.
AGCGCGGCCGCGCCCGCGGTGTCCACGCCTGGGAGGCGATCGACCGCAGCCTCAATCCGGCGACCTTCCGGCCCGCGCTCCGTACCGACATCGAGCTCATCGAGTTCGCTCATCGCGACGGCGAGCGCTACGCGATGATCAAGAGCCCGCAGGGGCCTAGCTATATGCGCCTGTCGGAAGAGGAGCGTTTCGTCTACGACATGATGGACGGGACGCGGACGGTCAAAGAGATCGTCGTCGCGCACTTCCAGCGGTACGGCACGTTCTCACTCTCGCAGGTGGCCGACCTCGTCGACGAGCTGTACCGAAACAACTTCTTCACCGCCGGGTACGTGGATGTCGCCGAGGAAGCGCTGGCGGTTAAACGGGCGACGCGGTCTCACCTGCCCGGGTGGATGCGGATGTTCCGGGACACGCGCCGCATCGAGTCGCGCAACGCCTACAAGCCGTTCGACTGGATGTACCGGCATGGCGGGAACCTCTTCTTCACGAAGCCGGTCGCGATCGTCGGAGCCGTCCTCTCCCTGGTCGGGCTCGTCACGTTCATCGCGCTGCTGCGCGAAGGGAAGTTCTCGCTCCTCGGCGATTCGGCCGCGACCGGGGTGCTCGTGCTGTACGGCATCCAGCTCTTCTCGACGTTCATCCACGAATCGGGGCACGCGCTCGGCAACGTGCACTCGGGCCGCCGCATCAACGCGGCCGGTTTCATGCTCTACCTGGGCATCCCCGCGTTCTTCATCGAGACGACCGACATGTGGATGGCCCAGCGCAAGCAACGGCTCGTCGCGACGTGGGCCGGGCCGTTCTCGGAGTGCATCATGGCCGGCGCCGCGTCGATCATCGCGATTACCCTTCCGGCTAGCGGGTTCACGGCCTTCCTTTTCCGGTTCGCGGTCCTGTCCTACATCGCGATCGGCCAGAACCTGATCCCGTTCCTGCGCCTCGACGGCTACTACATCCTGATGGACTTCCTGGACGAGGCGAACCTGCGCGAGCGGTCGTTCGACTTCATCCGGGAGGACCTGATCGGCAAGATCCGCAAGCGCGAGAAGTTCTCGCGGCAGGAGAGGATCTTCACCGGCTACGGCATCCTCGCCGTGATCTTCACTGCGCTCGCGGTCCTATTCTCGATCGGTTTCTGGACGCGGATCTTCAGCGACGCGGTCGAGAGCGCCTGGCGTGCCGGGTTGGTCCCGCGCGTCATGATCACGGCCTTGCTCTTGCTGATCGTCGCGCCGATCCTGCGCGGCCTCGCTCGCCTCGCACGGCGCGGAGTGCGGCGTCTACGCCGGGGGATCCGGTCGCTCCGGCGCGTCGCCCAGAAGCACTGGCGGGTGGAAGCGGCCGACCTCTTCCGGAACCTCCCGCTGACGGAGGACCTCGACGAAGACGCGCTCGCCGAGATCACCGAGCACGTGTCGCTGCAGCACCTCAACGTCGGCCAGGCGGTGATCCGCGAGGGAGAGCGCGGCGATCGGTTCTACGTCGTTCGCTCCGGAACGCTCGTGGTGTCGCAGCTCGCCGAGGACGGAAGCGATCGCCTCATCCGCAAGGTCGAGCGTGGCCGGTCGTTCGGCGAGGTGGCGCTCCTGGAAGGGACGGCCCGGACGGCGACGGTTCGCGCGGTGACGGCGGCGGACGTTTTCTGGATCGACAAGGGCACGTTCGATCGGGCTCTGGGAAGCCGGGTGGAGGTGCGCGACGGCCTGCGCAGCGATCTGCAGGTGATCGGCCTCGTGCGGTCGCTCGAGCCGTTCCGCACGCTCGATGACGCGGACGCCGCGCGGCTGGCGAAGGGCTCCGAGTGGCTGTCCGTCGCCCCCGGCGAGCGCATCGTGAAACAGGGTGACGAGGCGCGATCGTTCTTCGTCGTCGCGTCCGGTCAGGTCGAAGTCGTCGAGAACCGGCGCGTGCGCGGCCGGCTGGGGCCCGGGTCGTACTTCGGCGAGGTCGCCCTGCTCGCCGACACACCGCGCACGGCGACCGTGCGCGCCGTCACGCCGACGCGCGTGCTCGAGCTCGACCGCACCGCCTTCGATCGTGTGCTGGCCAAGTCCTTCCGGCGGGGTAAACTCGCGCCCAGTCGCTCGCTCGCGCGCGATATGGAGCACTGACGGGGGACGCGCCGACATGGATTGCTGGCACTGCAGGAAGAGCGCGCTCGGGGTCTGCCGCTTCTGCGGACGCGGCCTCTGTGAGGACCATGCGCAGGAGCATCCGTACATCCTGGACCTGTACCGGGACAAGGACAGCTCGGTGATGAAGGTACTCGTGGTCGAGGACGCGTTGTACTGTGGCATCTGCACGCCGCGCCCCGACCCGATCGACGTCCCCGAATTGGGGTGATGCAAGGATCCGGCCGCCTCGTGCGTCTGGATGGGTGAAAGCGTGGATCCGACGAGGACTCGGAGGAGGTGAATCAGGTGGCAGCGAAGAAGCCAGCGAAGCGGGCACCTGCGAAGAAGGCGGCCGCATCCAAGTCCAAGGCCTCGACGAGGTCTCGCCGTTCGATGCGCACGCTCCGCGCGACACGCGCGACGCGCGCGACCTAACAAGCAAACCGAACGCAGCTGCGTGCGGGCTCGGGGACACCCCGAGCCCGTGACGTTTTCCACACCCGTTTGGAAGCCCCAGGCTTTCAGGCCCCTCCGGTAGACTCCCGACGCATGTCGACGGCCAACCTCACCCGCGACGAAGCCCTGGCGCGCGCCCGGCTCATCTCCGAGCCGCGGTACCAGGTCGCGCTCGACCTCACGCGCGGCGACGAGGTCTTCGGCGTGGACGCCGTGGTCCGGTTCCGATGCGCAGAGCCAGGCGCGGCGACCTTCATCGAGTTCATCGCCTCGGCGATCCACGAGGTCACCCTGAACGGCGCGCCGGTCGATATCAGCCGCGCGTTCAACGGGACCCGGATCCGGCTCGAAGGTCTGGCCGCCGAGAACGAGCTTCACATGGTCGCCGACGGCGGCTACCAGCGCAATGGGATCGGGATGCACCGTGCCACCGACCCCGTCGACGGCCTGGCCTATTGCTACTCAGACGCCGAGCCGTACGAGATCCACCGCGTTTACCCGTGCTTCGACCAGCCCGACATCAAGGGCCGCTTCACGTTCGAAGTTACCGCGCCGGATCAATGGCAGGTCGCGTCGAACACGGTGCCGGCCGAGAAGCCCGCGGACGGGAAAGGCGGCGTGTGGCGGTTCCCGGAGACGGCGCCGATGTCGACCTACATCACGTGCGTGGCGGCCGGGCCCTACCACGTCGTGCGCACGAAGCACGGCGGTATAGAGCTCGGCCTCTGGTGCCGCAAGACTCTGGCTCCGTATCTCGAGGCGGACGAGATCTTCGAGGTCACCAAACAGGGTTTCGACTTCTACGCGAAGGCGTTCGACTACCCGTACCCCTTCGACAAATACGACCAGCTCTTCGTCCCGGAGTTCAACTCCGGCGCGATGGAGAACTGGGGGTGCGTCACCTTCAACGAGGAATACCTCTTCCGCTCGAAGGTGACCGACGCCGCGCGCGAGCGCCGCGCCGAGGTGATCCTCCACGAGATGGCGCACATGTGGTTCGGCAACCTCGTCACGATGAGCTGGTGGGACGACCTGTGGCTGAACGAGAGCTTCGCGTCATGGGCCGCCGTCTACTCGCAGAGCCTGGCCACGCGCTGGCGGAACGCCTGGGTGTCGTTCGCCGACTCCGAGAAAACGTGGGCCTACCGCCAGGATCAGCTGGCGACGACGCACCCGATCGTGGCCGACATCCCCGATATCGCGTCGACCAAGGTGAACTTCGACGGCATCACCTACGCCAAGGGCGCGTCGGTGTTGAAGCAGCTCGTCGCGTGGGTGGGGGAGGACGCGTTCCTCGCCGGGCTCCGCACCTACTTCCGCCGTCACGAATACGGGAACACGGACCTCTCCGATTTCCTCGCCGCCCTCGAGGAGAGCTCAGGGCGCGACCTGCACGCGTGGGCGAAGGAGTGGTTGCAGGCGGCGGGCGTGAACACGCTGCGACCGGCGTTCGAGACGAGTGACGGGACGTTCCGTTCGCTCGAGGTGCTCCAGGAAGCGCCGGAAGACCATCCTACGGTGCGATCGCACCGCATCGCGATCGGGCTGTACGACGCGCGGAATGGCTCTTTCGAGAAGCGGTCGCGGATCGAGCTCGACGTGACGGGCGCCCGCACGCCGGTGCCCGATGTCGCGGGGCAGCCGGTCCCGGACCTTCTGCTGCTCAACGATGACGATCTGACGTTCGCCAAGATCCGGCTCGATCGCTCATCGTTCGAGACCCTCGTCGACCGGCTCGCTTCTCTCCAGGACCCGTTGGCGCGCGCGCTCTGCTGGAGCGCGGCATGGGACATGACGCGCGACGCGGAGATCCGCGCGGGGGAGTATCTCGAGCTCGTTCTCCGCAACATCGAAGGCGAGACCGAGATCGGCGTCCGGCAGTCGCTGCTGGCGCAGGCCGCCGCTGCGATCAACGCGTACGGCGCGCCGGACAAGCGCGTCGCCGGGCTCGATCGGCTGGCAGCCGCGGCCCTCGAAGGCCTGCGTTCTGCACCATCGGGTGGCGATCACCAGCTCGCGTGGGCTCGCTGCTTCATCGCCTCGGCGCAGGCCGACGAGCACCTAGAGCACATCCGCGGGCTGCTCGAGGGGTCGGCCTCCGAGGACGGCCTGACCGTCGATACCGACCTGCGCTGGCACATCGTCCGGGCGCTCGCGGCCTCCGGGACCGTGGGAGAGGAGCTGATCGCTCGCGAGGAAGCCACGGATCCGACGGATAAAGGTCACCGCGAGGCGACGGCCGCGCGCGCCGCGCGCGCGTCGGCCGACGCGAAGAGCCAAGCGTGGGAGACGCTGGTCGGCGACCCGCCGTTGCCCTACGCGATGCTCCGCGCCACGATCGGTGGGTTCCAGCAATCGGGGCAGCGCGATCTCCTCGAGCCGTATCGCGACCGGTATTTCGAGGTGCTCGGGCGGATCTGGGAGTCGCGCGAGCTCGAGGTCGCCTTGGGCTTCACCGCCGGTCTCTATCCGCGGGTCGTGATCGAGCAGAAGACCGTCGACGACACCGACCGCTACATCGAGAACGCTCGTCCATCCGCCGCTCTTCGGCGCCTGTTGAACGAGGGTCGCGACGACACCCTCCGCGCGCTCCGCGCCCGCGCCAAAGACGCCTCCTAGAAGCGTTTCCTTCTGTCACCGCCGTTACGTTCGGAGTGTCACCTCCACGAACGACCTCCTCTTGCATCAGGCGCAGAGTGGCGTCATGAAGAAGCAGGGGCGGTCCGGAGGCCGACAGAGTTTCCGGAGGGGCGGAGGAGGAGACATGCAGCCGATGTTCAGGAACGAGATGGGCGCGGCGCGGGCCACACAGCTTCGCGAGCAGGCGGCGCACGCTCGGACGGTCAAGGCTGCGAAGGCGGCCAAGGCGGCCCGGCGGCAAGAAGAGGTCCGGACCCCGCGCATGATCGGGATCCTGCCGTGGCGCTCGGTCGGGCGGGGACGCTCCCTCGGAAAGGTTCGGACGCGTACGGCGGCCGAAGGGTGCTAGAGGGAAACGGAGACTCCGGGCCTTGGCCCCCCGTGGCCCGGATGGGATGGGCGGGTGGCAGCGTTAACGGCCTCCCGCCCGCCCTGCTTGACCCCATCGCGACCCCAGACTGCTTGACCGCAGACGTCACCGGCGCAGACTGAGCCCAGCATGGAATGGGCTCTGCTCGAAGGGGTGCCGGAGGAGGTCCGGCGGCGGGTGCTCGCCGGGGCACGTCTCCGGCGCTTCGCGCGCGGCGAGGTCGTCTTCCACGAGGGCGACCCGGGCGACACGCTCCATCTGATCGCGAAGGGGCGCGTCGCCATCCGCGTCGCGACGGCGCTCGGCGACACGGCGACGCTCGCGGTTCTCGGCGCTGGGGATTTCTTCGGGGAGCTCGCCCTCCTCGAGGAGCGGCCTCGGACCGCGAGCGTCGTCGCGCTCGAGAAGACCGAAACGATGGCCTTGCACCGGGATGACTTCGACGAGATGGCCAACGAGTTCCCATCGGTGCACGCGTTCCTGGTGCACGTGCTCGGCGCGCAGGTGCGACGGCTCACCGGCCAGGTGATGGACGCGCTGTACGTGCCGGCAGAGAAGCGGGTGCTGCGGCGTCTCGGAGAGCTCGCGCGCGTCTACGGTAACGGCGACGGCGAGGTCGTGATCCCGCTCACCCAGGAAGATCTGGCGACGATGGCGGGAACCTCACGCGCGACTGTAAACCGCGTGCTCGGGGACGCCGAGAAAGCCGGCATCGTCGCCGTGGGGCGGATGAAGATCAGCGTCGTGGATCGCGCTGCGCTGGACAAGCAGGGGCGCTAGTTCGAGTCCTCGAGCCCGAGGCCCTGGGCAAGACGGCTGATCTCGCTCTCGCGGTAGCGGCGGTGCCCGCCGATCGTGGTCCCTGAGTGGATCTTGCCCTCCTCCGCCCAGCGCCGAAGGGTGCTGGTTGCCACGCCGAGCAGCCGGGCCGCCTCGGACGGCAGAAGGAACCGCTCGCGAGCGTCGTCGTCGAGCCGGATCGAGATCGGGTCTTGTGTCATTGTCATCTCCGCGCTCCTCACTCGTGGCCGTGACGGCCGGTCGTAGCCCCCCGTCCCGACCGGCCGCCGTCGCTGAGAGATACGACGGCTCCGTCAGGTTCTTACGGTTCGGTCGGTTCCGGCGATGCGGGCGAGCCCGGAAGCGTCAGGCCAGAAGATCGGGGGTGATCTCGGCCCGGCTCGTGGCGCCGGCCAGGGCCATGGCGAGGGAGTACTCGTCCCGAAGCATCTCGAGCACTCGCTTGACCCCGTTGGAGCCGTCGGCGGCCAGGCCCCAGAGCTGCGGGCGGCCGATCGCGACGGCGTCGGCGCCCAGTGCGAGGGCCTTGAGGACGTCGGTTCCGCGACGGACCCCGCCGTCGACGACGATCGTGGCCCGGCCCTTCACGGCCGCGGCGACGTCGGGGAGCGCGTCGATCGACGCGATCGACGTGTCGAGCTGGCGGCCGCCGTGGTTCGATACCCAGATCCCTTCGACGCCCATGTCGACGGCCTTCGCGGCGTCGTCGGCGCGGACGATCCCTTTCAGGATCATCGGCATCGGCGCGAGCGAGCGCAGCCACGCGAGGTCATCCCAATTGAGCGTGGGCGTCTGCAACGTCGCAACCCAGTTCGTCAGCGCGCTATTACTGTCGCCGGGGTCGGCTGCGGGGGCATCGAAGTTCGCGAACTTGACCCCCTCCGGCAACGTGAACATGTTGCGGAAGTCGCGCTCGCGCCGTCCGAGGATCGGCACGTCAACGGTGACGACGAGAGCCGTGTAGCCGGACGCGTACGCGCGCTTCACGAGCATCTCGGTCACGGAGCGTTCGGAGTAGCAGTAGAGCTGGAACCAGCGTGACGCGCCGGGCACGGCTTGCGCGACGTCCTCCATCGTCACCGTGGAGATGCTCGACAGCGTCATCAGCGCGCCGAGTTCCGCGGCGCCTTTGGCCGTCGCCACCTCGCCGTCGGGATGCGCAAGCTTGTGCATCGACGTGGGCGCCAGGATCACCGGGAACGGCAGCTCCTGATCGAGAACGCGCGTTGTCGTGTCCCGCTCTCCGACGTCGACGAGGACGCGGTACTTGAGCATCCGCCGCCGGAACGCCTCGCGGTTCTCGCGCAGCGTGATCTCGTCCTCGGCGCCGCCCGCGTAGTAGTCGTACGCCATCTGCGTGAGACGGTCGCGGGCGATCTCCTCGAAATCCTGCACGTTGAAGGGGATGCTCATAAGGGCCGGGAGCATAGCCGATACTTTGCGGTGATATGGAAGACACTCTCGCACACGCGCGCATCGGGCTCGTCGGCTCCGGCGAGTTCACGCCGGCGATGGCCGACATCGATCGCGAGATCCTCGCGACGCTGCCGAAGCACCCGCGCGTGGCGATCTTGCCGACGGCCGCCGGAGGGGAGAACCCGGAGGACTGGGCGTACCGCGGCGTCGAGCACTTCACACGGCTGGGCGCGCGCAGCGTCGCGCTGATGGTCCTCAACTGGTCGCACGCGGAGGATCCCGCCAACGTCGCAGAGGTCGAGAACGCGGACCTCGTCTACTTCTCCGGCGGGAAGCCGGCGCGGCTCTTGGCGGCTCTCGAAGGCTCGCCGCTGTGGCGTGGCGTCTTGCTCGCGCGTCAGAGAGGCGGCTGGATCGTCGGCGCGTCCGCCGGCGCGATGGTGCTCGGCGACTGGACGCTCGTGCACACCCAAGCAGACCCACACGGCACGCCGACCGACTGGACGATCGGCCTCGGCATCCTGCAAGGCATCGCCGTCGTACCGCACTACGACTACTGGACCGAGGCCGACGACCTCGCGCGCGCGATCGAAGGCTCGTGCACGGTGTTCGGGATCGCCGAGGACTCCGCGGTGCTGCTCGACGAGGGTCACGGAAGGACGCTGGGTGCGCGACCCTCGTGCATGCGAACGTCCGGGGAGATCAGATGGATCGAGCCGGGCGAGAAGTTCGAGCTTCCCTGACCCTATGTTCAAGCGAGCCTGGAGAAGGAGGATCGAAGAAGCAACGATCGGCCTTCTCGAGCGGGGTGAGAGTGTGATCGTCGCGTTCCCCATTGAGACGGCGGAGTCCCCGCCGACGAGCTGGCTCGTCGATTACCTCCGCCGGCGGTATCGCGTTTACCTGGTCGCTCTCACGAGCTCGCGGGTCCTCGTCCTGTCACGAACCGGAGCGTTCTCGCAGTTCGCGTTGACATGGAGTGAGGACCGGAGGAGCTTCTCCGTCACGAGTCCGATCGAGGGACGGCTGAGCCTCAGAGGGGTGCAGCTGGCATTGGACCTCGAGGTCTCTCCGGCTTGGGCGACGGAGGTCGCTCGCTTTCAAGCGGAGCTCGCGCGCTAGGCGACCTGCTCGATCCAGGCCGAGATCGTCGCGACCACCTCGCCGATCACGTCTTTCTGTGTACGGCCTTTCACCTTGAGGCCGTGGTCGGCGCCTTCGATCCGGTGAAGCGTCGCGGTCGGGAGCTCTTTCACGGCGAGGTCGAGCAGATCGCCGCTCGCGAACGTGTCGCGCGTCCCCGAGACGAAGAGCATCGGGACGGCGATGCGCGATAGGTGCTCGGTGCGCAGGCGCTCTTGCTTCCCGGGTGGATGCAGCGGGTAGCTCTGAAACGCGAGGCCTGCCGCCGGGAAGCCGCCGGCCACGATGTGCGACGCGATCCGGCCGCCCATCGAGCCGCCGCCGAGAAAAAGACGAGCGGCGGAGTCCGCGACGGACTTCGCGACGCCCCAATAGCACGCCTCCAACTTCTCCTGCTTGTCGGGAGCTTTCCGGCCGGCATCGCTGTAGGGGAAGTTGAAGCGATACGTCTCTATCCCCTCGGCGGCGAACCCCTCCGCCGCACCGGTCACGTGCGCATGGTTCATCGTGCCGCCGGCGCCGTGCGCCCACACGAGCGTTGCCCGTCGCTCGCCTTGTGCGGCGTGATGCGCTCCCGACACCTCGCCGTCGCGCCACGCGAAGCGCACAGGTTCGCCTCTCACCGCAACACCGCTTGGATCGTGTGCCGCCATCCGGACGGGAACACGCGATCCGCGACGCGCCGGTCGAACGCCGCGGCGGCATCGGCGGCGAAGCGCCCGACGGTCCGCGCGAGCCGGCTGTTCGCGACACGCTCCGACTCTCCGACGAAGTAGTAGTTCAGCCCGAGCGTCAGAACCCACGCCCACGACGCGGTCCCGACCCTCACGTCGTCGAAGCCGGCTTCGCGTGCGAGCTCCTCTATGTCGCCGGGCGCGAACGTGTGGAG
>JBASRP010000141.1:0-3396 GCA_049273905.1 Actinomycetota bacterium | reverse complement strand
TTCCACGCCCGCGGTGAGCCGCCAAGCAACTGCGTCTACGACTCGTCCGGCACGTACCAGACGAGGAACTTCAGCCCGAGACCGGCCAGCATCAGCGCGATGCCGAGGGCCATCCAGGTGCCCGTGTCGACGCCGGTCCGTACGAGCTTCCGCGGCAGCACGACGACCAGACGCGTGGAGTGCGTGTCACTGGCCGTGATGTTGTTCGGGAAGCCGTCCGGGTGGTACAGGACGCTCACGGTGTTGGCCAGCGGATCGGGGCTCGCCGGCGCCGTGATCGTGACCGTGAAGGTGCACGATGCTCCCGGCGCGAGGCTGCCGCATCCGGCCGCCAACGCCTTCGCCGTCAGATTCCCCAGCCCGGCCCAGCCGGTGCCGACGTCGGTCATGCTCGCCATGTTGAGAGGCGGGCTGTCCGACGACGACGTGTTGATGATCTTGAAGGTGTAGGTCAGCGGCTGGCCGACCGTCACCGTTGCGGGTCCGGACTTGTCGACCTTCACCGACGGCTGGAACAGGTTGACCGCGTGGTCGTCCGAGTCGGTGATGTCGTTCGGGAAGCCCTCCGGGTGGTAGTGGACCGTCACCGTATTCGGCAGCGGGTCCGGGTCGCCGGCCTGCACGACGCGGTCCGCGGTGAAGTCGCACGACGCTCCCGGTGCCAGCGTGGCGCATCCGGCATCGACGGCCGCCGCCTCGAGGTCACCGAGCAGCGTGTCGGTGACGGAGTCGAGGATCAGGTCCGGCGAGTTCCCGGTCGACGTGTTCGTGATGTGGAAGGTGTAGTGCGCGGGGTCCGTGACCTTCCCGAGGGTGTCCCCGCCCTTGTCGATCGTCACGCTCGGACCGAACAGCTCGACCGAGTGGTCGTCCGAGTCGGTGATGTTGTTCGGGAAACCCTCCGGGTGGTACAGCACCGTCACCGTGTTCGGCAGCGGGTTCGGGTCGCCGGCTTGCACGACGCGATCCGCGGTGAAGTCACACGATGCTCCCGGCGCGAGCGTCCCGCAGTCGGCCGCTTCGGCCGCGGCGGTCAGGTCGCCGAGCAGGGTGTCCGTGACGGACTCGAGGTTGAGGTCCGGCGAGTCGTCCGACGACGTGTTCGCGATGTGGAAGGTGTAGTGGACGTTGTCGCCGACCTTCGACAGCGTGTCCCCGCCCTTGTCCACCGTCACCGACGGCTGGAACAGGTTGACGGAGTGATCGTCGTTGTCCCAGATGTCGTTCGGGAAGCCGAGCGGGTGGTAGTGGACCGTCACCGTGTTCGGCAGCGGGTCCGGGTCACCGGCCTGCACGACGCGATCCGCCGTGAAGTTGCACTTCTCTCCCGACGAGAGCACATCGCAGCCCGCGGCGTTCGCGACCGCCTCGAGATCGCCGAGGAGCGAGTCCACGACCGAGTCGAGGATCAAGTTCGGCGAGTTCGCCGTCGAGGTGTTCTCGATCTCGAACGTGTAGTGCGCATTGTCGGTGACCTTCCCGAGAGTGTCGCCGCCCTTCGTGATGACGACGCTCGGCCCGAAGAGGTCGACCGAGTGGTCGTCCGAGTCGTGGACGTCGTTCGGGAACCCCTCGGGGTGGTAGTGGACCGTCACCGTGTTCGGCAGCGGGTTCGGGTCGTCCTGCTGCACGACGCGGTCCGCCGTGAAGCTGCACTTCTCTCCCGGCGCGAGCTGATCGCACGCGGCCGGCGCGTCGTCGGCGAGGTTGCCGAGCAGCGTGTCCGTGATCGAGTCCATGATCAGGTCGGGCGAGTCGCTCGACGACGTGTTCTCGATCTCGAACGTGTAGTGGACGTTGTCGCCCACCTTCGACTGCGTGTCCCCGCCCTTGTCGACCGTGATGCTGGGCTGGAACAGGTTCGTGGACCACGAGTCGGAGTCGTCGACCTCGTGCCCGTTGAGAGCAGCCTTGTCGTCGTAGACGACGTCGACCGTGTTCACGAGCGGATCCGGTGCCCCCTGCGGCACGACGTACGAGAGGGTGATCTCGCACGACGCGCCCGGGTCGAGCGAGGCGCCGCAGTCCGAATCGTCGATGTTGGCGTCCGTCCCGTCGGTCAGGTCGCCGAGGATCGAGTCGTCGATGCTCTCCTTGTAGAGCTTGACCGCGCCCGTGTTGGTGATCGTGATCGTGTAGTGCGTCGTGTCGGTGATCTTCGACTTCGCGTCACCGGTTTTCTCGACCGAGATCCCGCACAGCGGGAAGTTGCCCATCGCGACGTCCTTCAGGCGGGCGTCGGTGGACTGCGACGTGCGCGTCTCGGCGATGAAGGTGGTGATGCAGCCCTGGTCGATGCCGAGGTCGGTGAGGTTGATGCCGCCCTCGTAGAACTCGCCGGCCAGGAAGTCCTCGGAGCCGCTCTTGTCGATGAAGTCCCACGGTGCGTTCACCGTGCCGGCGTTGACGATCGCGCAGCGCTTGTCGTTCGCCGGCGCCGTGTTGCAGTCGGCGCTGCCGGACGTCGTGACCTCGTCGATCGAGCCGTCGGAGCCGCCGGAGCCGACCCACGTGAACACGCGGACCTCGGGCACCACGCCGCCGTTGACGAAGTCGCTCAGGACCAGGATGTCCCCGACCTCGTGCTCGCCGACGACGCTGCCGCCGGAGATGCTGACGTGGTTCTGCGCGAACCAGAAGCCGACCTGCGCGTCGCCGCTCGCGTCGAAGCGGTCGAGGCCGAAGTAGATGATCAGATCGCCGTCGGCGTTGTTGTAGCCCGCGGCGAACGCGTCCATGATCTCGTCTTTGTCGGGCGCCTCATCCGTCGTCGTCGGAACCCAGTCGTCGAAGTCGTCGATGTCCTTCGAGGCGCCGGTGTGCAGGTAGGTCTTGTCGGTCGGGTCCGTGTTGTCGTTCACGAACGCGGACGCGATGACGTCCGGCCCGAGCGCGTTCCAATCCGCGCCCGGGTCCGCGCTTGCGGTGGCGTCGCCGTCGAGCTCGAAGATGCCGTCGTCGTGGACGGCCAACGCGACCGGCGCGACGAAGAAGAACGTCAGAAGAACCACGACGAACGCCGCGAGCGCCCGCCCTCCGAATGTCGGAGAACGCCGCGAGGCGGACCCGTCGTAGCCGCGAATGAGAGCTGCCATCCCCATCTCCTTCTCCCCCAATAACCGAGCGATCCCGAAGACCTCGGGGCTCCCCAGCCCCGGATCCTTGTTAGGTCGATCCGTTCGTCAGATCCGCGAGCACCTCCACTGCTTGTCTGTTGAGACGCCCGGCGATCGCGTCGCTGCGCAAGCGCTGGAGCGCCTCGCTCGACGGGATCGCCGGCCGGTGCGGGCGGGTGTTCGTGAGAGCCTCGAACGTCTCGGCCACGGCCAGAACCTGCGCGCCGAGCGGCATCGCTTCGCCCGCCAGGCGGTCGGGGTATCCGGATCCATCGAGACG
>JBASRP010000130.1:0-2218 GCA_049273905.1 Actinomycetota bacterium | reverse complement strand
GTCAAACCTTCTTGATCAGCCGTCGCGCCGGCGCGACGACATGAACCGCATCAGCTTTTTCCCGTCCTCGGACGAGGCGAGCTTGTCGATCGCATCCCGCACGCGCCGCGCCACCTGGCGCACCTCGTCCTCGTCGCCCGCGAGCCGGATCAACACGCGGTCCTCGAGTGGGTACGAGCCGATCTGCACAGCCGGGAAATCGCGTTCGAGCTCGATGAGGGCGGTCGCCAGCGCCGATTCGGGGAACGGATGCTCGATCTCGTCGCGCCACAGTACGGTCCCGGAATCGGCAAGGAACGTCGGTTCGACGGCGTCGCGGAAGACGACCTCGAGCTCGCGCGGCGGCCCGGGAAGGATCACGATCGTCGTCGCGTCCTCCCGCAGCCACACGGCGGGGATGAACCACGCCGAGGACGTGAGCGCCTCGGACCCTTCCGGTGCGAGCGCCATCTTCTCGAGCGTCGCGACACCCAGGGGGTCGCCGGAGAAGTTCTGCGTCTTCACGTGCGCGGCGATCATCTGGATGCGCTCCGCAAGTGACGCGTTCGGAGTGAGGGCCCGGCCGAGCGCCTGCGCGACGCCTTCCATCGTCCGGTCGTCGTGCGTGGGACCGAGGCCCCCGCACACGAAGACGATGTCGCGTTTCTCGGCGAGCTCTGTGCCGAGCAACTCGGCGATCTCGCCGGGCTGATCCGGAACCACGACGACCCGCCGCAGCCGGTGCCCGAGCGTCGCGAGCCGTCCGGCGATGAAGTGCGTGTTGGCGTCGCGGACATGGCCGGCGAGGATCTCATCCCCCACGATCACGATCGCGGCATCCATGGCGCCGCTCATCCTATTTCGGGTGGGTGGGGGGCTGACGAGGTCCGGGTAGAGAGGCTTGGTGGGTTAGATCAGACCCAAGCCGCGCAATGCATCGGCGGTGAGCCGCGCGCCGTGCCGCTCGAACCAGAAGTCGCCGCACTCGTCGCACGCGAACATCTCGACGCGGTCGAGCTCGGTCGCCGAGAGGCGGCCGTGGGTAAGCGACTCGGAGCCGCACGACTCGCATGCGCGCTGGGACTGGAGGTAGGCCGGGTCGGCGTTCACCACTGTGGTTCTCGGGAGGACGGCCGCACAGCTTGAACGCGGAGCGCGGCCAGGGCCGGGCGGTTCGTCCGGCTTCGCAACGAAGGCCCGCTACGGCTTCGGTAGCATTGACCGCGATGCTCGTTCGGTGCGGGCGCTGCCGCGCGGAGCTCGAGATCTCGGGCCCCGGCGAGTTCGTGTGTCCTTCGTGCGGGACGCGCAACGTCGCGCGCGGCGGAGCGGCCGGCGGCGATCCCTATTCCATCGGCGGGCGACCCGGCGGCCCGGGGCTGACGGTCCCCGGCGGGGCGCCCCTCCCACCATCCGGCGCGCCGCCGGCCGATATCAACTGGGGAAGATGCCCGTCCTGTTCTTTCCGTTTCGCGATGGGAGAGGTCGACGAGGTCACGTGCCCGAACTGCCGGGCACAGCTCTCCCGGGACGAGACCGGCTCGCTGAACGCGACCGGCTGACGGCGGGCCGCACGCCCAGCTCCTCGTACAGCCGCCCGGCATGATCCTCGTTGAGCGCATCCGAATAGCCGAGGGCGTAGGCCAGCCGGAGGAGCGCTGCGAGCGTTCCGAGCGGAATATCCCCCTCGCCACCAGAGCGAGCCCAGATCATCTGCCAGAGGTCCGCCAAGCGGGGATCGATGACCACGGCGGCCTTCTCGGCGAGGCGCCTGGCCTCGTCGCGAACCGCCCGTTCTCCCTGCTCGTTGGACTTGTCGGCCACGGGATCAATGTAGCCGGGGCCTGCGACATCCAACTGCTTGGTCAGATGTTTTCGCAGGCAGGGTTCCCCCTGAGGGCGGCGAATCTTAAGGCTAGACAATAGTCGCTCAAAGACGTAATTTCGGATGGAAATGGGACGCTTGATACGGATGCGCCCTCGGCGCTCGACGTTTTACGCCCTCGAGGAGACGATCGCGTCTCTCCACGAGGAGCTTCAGTTCACCCTGAACTACGCCCACGCGATGGTTCGCGACAAGAACTACCGCGCGGCGGCCGAGGTGATCGAGGAGCAACGCCGGTCGCTGGCCCGCGCCAGCAAGCGCATGGAGAAGACGATGGCCCCCGAGGCGCCGGTCCGCCGGCAGGCTCGGGTGCGCGCGGCTCTCGTCGGCGTCGCGGCAGCGATGGCCCTCGCG
>JBASRP010000126.1:0-6763 GCA_049273905.1 Actinomycetota bacterium | reverse complement strand
GCCAGGTATCCGTCCGAGGCCGCGCGCTCGCACACGCGCTCCGGATCGGCGCTCAGCCGGACCGCGAACTCCTTGAAGAACGGCGCGTCGAACGCCGGACGTGCGCCCGCGACTTCGATGAGCCGGTCGCGCGCGTAGCGCGCCTTCGCGAGGCAGGTTTCGCCGAGCTCCCGCAAGCCGGCCGGGCCCAGCCACGCCATGGCGACGGCCGTTCCCAAGGCGTTGAGCGTCTGGTTGGTGCAGATGTTCGAGGTCGCCTTCTCGCGCCGGATGTGCTGCTCGCGCGCTTGCAACGTGAGGACGAATGCGCGGCGCCCTTCGCGATCCGAGGTTTCCCCCACCAGCCGGCCCGGCAAGCGGCGGGCGTCCTCGCGACGGCACGCGATGACGCCGACGTACGGGCCGCCGAAGTTCAGATGGTTCCCGAGCGGCTGCCCTTCCGCCACGACGACGTCCGCGCCGAGCGCGCCCGGCGACTCGAGGATCCCAGCCGACGTCAGGTCGTAATGAACGATGAGCTTCGCGCCGGCGTCGTGTGCGATCTCCGCGAGGGCAGCGACGTCCTCGAGCGTGCCGAGGAAGCTCGGATGCTGGACGACGATCGCCGCCGCGTCGGTCGCCGCCGAGCGCACCGTGTCGAGGTCGGCGGTGCCGCTACTCCCCCACCCTGCCTCGACGATCTCCAGCTCGGGGCCGCGCGCCACCGTCCGCAATACCGCGAGATACAAGGGATTCACGCACCCGGCGATCGCGATCTTCGAGCGTCGCGTCGCCGCCGTCGCCATGTGGGCCGCCTCGGCGACGGCGCTGCCGCCGTCGTATAGAGAGGCGTTCGAGATCTCGAGTCCGGACAGCTCCGCGATCATCGTCTGGTACTCGAACAACGCCTGCAGAACGCCCTGCGACATCTCCGGCTGGTACGGCGTGTACGAGGTCGCGAACTCACCGCGCCCCAGCAGCGGCCAGACCATCGACGGCACGTGGTGGTCGTACGCGCCGGCGCCGAGGAAACAGACGAGGTCATCGGCCGAGCGATTTCGCGCCGCGAGCGCCGCGAGATCGCGCAGCACCTCGATCTCGGACAGCCCGCGCGGCATGTCGAGCTCGCGCTCGTATCGAAGGGCCGCCGGGATCGGCGCGAACAGCTCGTCGACCGACGACAGGCCGAGCGCTGCGAGCATCTGGGCGATGTCTTCGTCGGTATGGGGGGCGAACTCCATAAACAGTCCTGTGGTCGGGCTTATTGACCCCCCGCCCACCCCAGTGACCTTCTCTCGCCCAGGGAGGGCCGCGGGAGGGAAGGTGCGTTCATCCTACTTGTTGAGGGCTTCGTTCCCGTCGAGACCGTACTTCTCGAGCAGGGCCAGGTAGTCGCGCTGGTAGAAGATCTTGATCTTGATGCCGGGGTAGAGCTCGCGGAGCCGGCGGACCTTGCGGTTCTTCCGCGTCACGAGCTTCTGGTTCATCGTCGTGATCTCGATGTAGAGCTCGAAGTCGGGCAAGTAGAAGTCCGGTGTGAAACGCTTGGTGACCGAGCCGTCCTCATCCCACTCGACGTCGAAGGACCGAGGCTCGTACTCCCAATTGATCTGATAGAAGTCGAGGAGTCGCGCGTACTGGCGTTCGCTGACGTGCGCGAAATCGACGCGGTCGCTCGGCAGTGCCCCGACCGGCCGCGGGCGCGGCTTGCTATCCGCCCCGGACTTTGCGGGTGTCCGCTTCCTGCGCCGTTTCTCGCCGCTCGCTGAGGTGGGCAACGCTTCCCTGGAGCTCCTCGTAGACCTTCCCGACGGCGATCCCGAACACGCCCTGGCCCTGCGCGAGGAGGTCGATGACCTCGTCCCGAGAGCGGCAGGCGTAGATCGAGTGACCGTCAGACAGGATGGTGACCTCTTCGAGGGGCTGCTTCAACTCGGTCCGCAAGAAATCTACGGCCCGGCGCGTCTGCTGCAGGCTCACCCCTGCGTCGAGGAGGTTCTTGATGATCTTGAGGTGGACGATGTCGGTGAAACTGTAGAGGCGCTGGCTCCCCGACCCTTCCGCCGGCCGCACACCCGGCTCGACGAGCTTCGTCCGGGCCCAGTAATCGAGCTGCCGGTACGTGATCCCGACGATCTTGCAGACCTGAGGCCCGCGGAAACCCTCGTTGCCGATGGCGTTCGTGGCCATGACACCCGTCTCCCCACAACCCGGTAATTACGCGGATGCAACACTATGACCGGGCCCGCTCAGGTGTCAATGGTTCGTTCAGAGATGGAGAACTTTCGAGGATTACTTGAGGGTTTGCCGGCCTGTTCGTGCTGGTCAGGCGCCTGCGAAGTCTTCCGGGTTCACGTTCTCGATGAACTCCCGGAACTTCTCGACCTCTTGCTCCTCGTCGTCGCGGATCAGGATGCTGGCCTCGTTGAGGACGTCCTCCGAACCGAAGATCGGGACGTTGGCCCGCACGGCGAGGGCGATCGCGTCGCTCGGTCTGCTGGAGACCTCGATCCGCGAGCCGTTGTGCTCGAGTTCGATAGTCGCGTAGAACGTCGAATCCTTCAGTTCCGTGATCACGATGCGGTCCACGCGAACCTCGAGCTGTTCGATCACGTTCTTCAGGAGATCGTGGGTCATAGGGCGCGGCGTGACGATGCCCTGCAGCGCGAAGGCGATCGCCGTTGCTTCCACGGCCCCGATCCATATCGGGAGGAAACGCTCCCCTTCACGTTCGCGGAGGAGAACGATGGGCTGGTTCGTCGGCAGTTCGACGCGCACGCCGACCAGCTGAAGCTCGATGACGCCGTTGCCCTCCATCGCGGGGCTTAGATTACGACAGCCTCAGACCCTGCGAAAGCGAAGCCCCGAACCTGCAATCACACGTATGGAGCGACGAGAGCGTCAGGATCCGTGCTCAGCGAATCCATGTCGCGCACGCCGATGATGCCGCGGAGATTGCGGTATCGCCCTTGGAAGTCGAGGCCGTACCCGATGACGAACTCGTCGGGGATGTCGAAGCCTTTGTACTTCAGCGGTACCTCGATGATGCGCCGCACGGACTTGTCGAGGAGCCCGCACACCACGAGCGACCGCGGCCGCCGCGCCTGCAACGTCGCGAGCAGATACGTCACGGTGAGCCCGGTGTCGATGATGTCTTCGACCAGGATCACATCTTCGTTCTCGATCGACATCGACAGGTCTTTGAGGATGCGCACGACGCCGGAGTGTGCGCCCTCGCCGTAGGACGAGATGGCGATGAAGTCGAGTCGAACGGGAAGGTCGATCCGGCGCACGAGATCCGCGAGGAAGAACGTCGATCCCTTCAGCACGCTGATGAGGATCGGCGATCGGCCCGCGTAGTCGCGCGCTATCTCGGCCGCGAGCTCGTCGACGCGCTGCTCGATCGCCTCCGGCGTGAGGACGAGCCCGACCGGGTCTGCAACCGGTGCTTGCGGTTCTTCGTCCGCCAACTAGCGATCCCCCGCCAGGTACGAGCGCAGGTTCTGGCGGAGGAAGGCGTGCCGGAGCTTCTTGGACAGACGCGCGAGATCCGACAGCGACTGGGTCGCCTGCTTGCGCGTCTCGGGACTGCGGTTGCGGAGCGCGGGGAGCACGATCTGTTCGAAGAGCGCGGCCTCGCGCTCGGCGAAATGACGGAACATCTTCAGGTGGCGCGGCTCGACGCCGTAGCGAAGGAAATCGCGTGCGATCCTGCCGACGATCAGATCGTCCTGATCGAAGTAGGAGTCGCCGTTCATGCGGTGGGTGCAGATGACGCCGAACTCGCGCAGCATCGAGACCTGGCTCGGGTCGAGCCCGGCCGCGGCGGCGAGGTCGTTCTCGGAGAGGTGGAGCGCCGTGGCCGGCTCGGCGAGGTCCTCGTCGATCTCCACTTCGGGTCGCGTGGCCTTCGGCGCCTCGTCCACGGCTTCGCGGGCCGCGCCGTTCCCCACCTCGACGGTCGTGCCGACCAGGCCGGCGTCGTACTGCGCCAGGCGCTCGCGGATCACCTTCAGGGGCAGGTAGCTGTCCCGCTGGAGGGTGAGGATGAACTTCAGCCGGTCGAGATCCTGCTGGTAGAACTTCCGGTATCCCGAGGCGGTCCGCTCCGGATCGACCAAGCCCTCGCTCTCGAGGAACCGGATCTTGGACACGGTGACGTCCGGGAAATCGGGCTGGAGAGCCGACAGGACCTCCCCGATGCTCATGTACGGCCGGCCGACCTTCACGACCCCTCCCCCGCTGCGCTGAAGAACATCAGCTTGAACTTCCCGATCTGGAGCTCGTCGCCGCTGACCAGCTCGGCGACGTCGACGCGTTCGCGGTTCACGTACGTTCCGTTGAGGCTCCCGGTGTCCTTCAGGAGGAAACGCGGGCCCTCGCGCAGGATCTCGGCGTGCCGTCGAGACACCGTGATGTCATCCAGGAAGATGTCGCTCGAGGGATGGCGGCCGCAGCTGGTCGCGTCCTTGTCGAGCAAGAACTTCGAGCCGGCGTTCGGCCCGCGTTTCACGACCAGCAAGCCTTGACCGGCCGTCAGCTCGTCGAGCGAGACGGCCAGTTCTTCTTCCTCGGCGGTGGCTTCCTTCTCGGTGCCGACGTGCAAGCTCAGCGTGGTGTCCTCCGTGCCGGACAGGGGCGCACCGCAACGCGAGCAGAAATTCGCCTCGTCGGGATTCCCGTGGCCGCAGCGTGTGCAATACATCAAGGGCGTTATCCCCAGATAGTGAGCAGGTGACCTTATAGCACAGGGTGAGGACGGCAGAGAAGTCGAGGTCACAAGCGTCAAGCGACGCTCGAGGCTCGTTCCCGGGTGTAGGTTCGAGTGACGGTCGAGCCTTCTACGACTGGGACGCTTCTGCCTCGATGAATGCCTGGTAGTCGGCCGCGCTCAGCAAACCGTCGAGCTCTGATGGATTCGACGGTTCGATCAACACCATCCAGCCGGTGCCGTAGGGCTCTTGGTTGACGAGTTCCGGCGCGTCCTCGAGCTCCGCATTGCGTTCGCTGATCGACCCGGTCACCGGCGAGTAGATATCCGAGACGGATTTCGTGGACTCGACCTCACCCATCGCTTGGCCGGCCGCCACCTGTGTTCCCGGTCCGGGGAGGTCGATGTAGACGATGTCGCCCAGCGCGTCCTGAGCGTAGTGGGTGATGCCCACGCGGACGACGTTGCCTTCGAGCCGGGCCCACTCGTGTTCCTTCGTGTACTTGAGATCGTCGGGGTACATCTCCACCTCCGGTCAGGAGCGCGTAGCGTAGGAAAACTTCGGCAGCGGATGCAAGGAGGAGATCCGGAGCCCGGGGCGTTCGGTGATCCGGATCGAGGCACCGCGCCGGGCCAGGACCGCGTCCTGGATGCCGCCGGCGATGCGCAAGGCCTCGGCCAGCGTCTCCCGGGCACCGATCGCCGCGATCCGCAGCGGTGCCGAGACGGCGACCCCGTCCACCCCCAGCGCGCCGGGGGCGCCGATGAACGCCGTCGAGGCGACCACGCGACGACCGTTGACCTCGATGGCCTCGGCGCCGGCGTCTCGCAGCTCCTGGATGATGTCGACCAGAAGATCTGGTCCGACCTGGTCGTCGGGATCGCTGATCGAGATCTCGATCCCCTCCCCCTCGACCGGGACGAGACCGAGGAGGATGCGCATCCCGTCGAGCTCTCTGCGCGCGTTGTCGATCAGGACCTTCTCCCGCTCGCCGGCCGACGCAGCGGCCGCGAGCTGGACGCGGAGGTCGGTGATCTCCTCATTGAGCTCGGCCGACCGGTCCGAGAGGTCGGAAAGCAGCTGCGTGAGATCCGCTTCGCGCTCGAACGACAGCCGTGATTGCAACGTCCGGTTCTCGCGGAACTGCGTCACGAAGAGGAAGCCGATGACGGCGACGACGATCGCCACCGCGATCTGTCCCGAACGCGGAAGCCGCGGACGCGCCGTCGACAGGTTCCTCATGCGTGGAAGAGCTTCCGCCGGATCGCGGCGAGATTCTGGAAGATGCGAACGCCGAACACGACGGCGACGGCGATCGACAGGTCGGGCACACCGAGACGGTCGCCCGCCCACACCAGCAGACCGGCGAGGATCGAGTTGGTGACGAGCGACACGACGAAGATCCGTTCGTCGAACACCCCGTCGAGGCGGGCACGCAACCCCCCGAAGACGCTGTCGAGCGACGCCATGAGCGCGATCGGCAAGTAGGGCGCGACGCCGGCCGGGACGTTCGGATGAAACACGATCCCGAGGACCACACCGCACGCGAGAGATACGAGGACCAGCATCACCCCTCCTTGTTATGAAGCGGGAACGGCGTATCGGGAGCGGACGGCGCCCGCGTACGCCGGAACGGACAGTTTCCGTTCACGCTTGATCGTCATCCCGAGCCCATAGATCTCGGCCCAACGCTTGAACCGCGTCGCGATCTCGGACGCCCCGAACCGGCGCTCCAATGCCCCTGCGTCACCGAGGGCGACCACGCGATACGGCGAGGTGAGCACGCGGAAGTTGACCAGGATCGCGCTCCCCGCCGAGCGGATGGCGGTCGTGGAGACGAGTCGCTCGCCGTTGATCGCGATGGCTTCCGCCCCGGCGCTCCAGAGCGTATTGACGACGAGCTGCAGGTCGACGTCCTGGACCTGCTCGTCTTGTGCGTTCTCCCCTTCCGCCCCGGCGGCATCGCGCAGCTCGACGACGAGGCCTTGTCCGCGCAGTCCGGCGCGGCCGGCGACGGCCGCCAAGCGCGTGGCCTCCGCGCGCAAGCCGTCGAGCCGTCCGCTCTCCCCCAC
>JBASRP010000124.1:0-1727 GCA_049273905.1 Actinomycetota bacterium | reverse complement strand
GGCGAGGGGGCCCAAGCTCTCGCCGCGCGCGCGGGCCGCGTCGACCGCGTCCGCCTGCGCGCGGGCCTCGTCCGCCGTCACCGTGAGGAAGGCGTGCACCTCTGCATCGAGAGCCTCTATACGCTCCAGGTGCGCGTCGACAACGTCGCGCGCGCTTGCTTCGCCGGTCGCGACCGCGCGCGCGATCGTGGACGCGTCGAGCTGCCACAGTTCCGCCACCGCTACTGCTCCTCGATGATCCGCGGGACCTTGAACCGGCCGTCCTCGACCTCGGGGGCCGTCGAGAGGGCCTTCTCTTGCGGCAAGCACTCGCCGATCTCGTCATCCCGGAAGACGTTCGACAGCGGAAGCGCGTGTGAGGTCGGCGGGACGTCGTCGGCGGCGGCCTCGCTCACGCGGGCCGCGTGGTCGAGGATCGCCGACAACTGCGCGCCGAAGCGCGAGACCTCGTCGTCGGACAGCGCCAAACGTGCCAGCCGCGCGACGTGCAGGACCTCTTCCCGGGAGAGCTGCATGGCGGCAGTCTAGCCGCGGCCCAGAAGCCGCAGCAGTTCGTTTTCGTCGGCCGTCGGGACGCCCAGCTGCACGGCCTTGTCGTACTTCGAGCCGGGGTTCTCGCCGACGATCACCAGGTCGGTTTTCTTCGACACGCTCGACACGACCTTGGCGCCGGACTCCTTGAGCGCCTCGATTGCTTCCTCGCGCGACATCGACGTGAGCCCGCCGGTGAGGACGACCGATTTCCCGGTCAGCGCCGTCTTCTTGACGACCTTCTTCTCGTCGGCGGTCCGGATGCCGGCGCGCTTCAGCTTCTCGAGCACGGCGACGTTCCGCTTCTGACGGAAGAACTCGTGGACGCTGTGTGCGACGATCGGACCGATGCCCTCGACGGCGTCGATCTCTTCCTCAGACGCCTCCTCGATCGCGGCCAGCGTTGTGAAGTGCGCGGCGAGCTGCTCGGCGACGGTGCCGCCGACGTGGCGGATCCCGAGGCCGATCAGCAGCCGGGCGAGCGGCCGGTCCTTCGACGCCTCGATCGAGCGGCGCAGGTTCGCGATCTTCTTGTCCTTGAACCCTTCCAGCGTCGCGATCTGCTCATCGGTCAGCACGTAGATGTCGCCGATGTCCTTGATCATGTTCTTCTCGGTCAGCTCGATGATCGTCTGATAGCCGAGACCCTCGATGTCCATCGCGCCGCGGCCGGCGAAGTGGAAGACGCGCTCGACACGCTGCGAGGGGCAGTCGATGCCGGTGCAGTAGGCGACGACCTCGCCCTCCTCGCGAACGATCTCCGAGCCGCACCACGGACAGGCCGTCGGCATCTTCCATCTCTTCAGGCCGCGCGGCCGGCGCTCCTTGACCGGCCCGAGCACCTCGGGGATCACGTCACCGGCCCGGCGGATGATCACCATGTCGCCGGGGCGGACGTCCTTGCGCTCAACCTCGTCGGCGTTGTGCAGCGTCGCGGTGGTCACCGTGACGCCGCCGACGTGGACGGGTTCGAGGACCGCGTACGGCGTCGCTGCTCCCGTGCGGCCGATGTGGATCTGGATCTCGCGAAGCTTCGTGATCTGCTCTTCCGGCGGGTACTTGTAGGCGATCGCCCAGCGCGGCGCCTTCGACGTGTAGCCGAGTTCGTCGCGGGCGTCGATCTCGTTCACCTTCACGACGACGCCGTCGATCTCGTAGTCGATGTCGTGGCGGTGCTCGCCCCAGTGCTCGATGAA
>JBASRP010000113.1:0-2564 GCA_049273905.1 Actinomycetota bacterium | reverse complement strand
GGGGCCCATTCGTGGGCTGTGAAGCCCGGGATGATTGTGCCCGCGGTGCTGATCTTCATCTCTTGCCCGCCGTACCTGGTGCCCTGTTCGACCGCCACAATCGTTCCGCCCGAGAGCTCACCCGTGTTATCGGCATCGGTGGATCGTGTGGGGGAGCCGCTGACGACGTAGATGCCGTTTTGTGACTTGGTTGTCTGATTGGGCACCAGGACGCGATCGCCGTTGGCGAGCGTCACGCCGTCAACGATGTCGCCGCCGTTCAGTGCCGTTGAGATTGAGACGTCTCCGGTCGTCGCAACCCGAACGGATTCCTTGTAGTCGAGCACGCCTGAGCCGGCCGGCCCTTCGGGGCCGGTGGCGCCTTTGGGGCCGGTGGGGCCGGTGGCGCCTTTCGGTCCTGTGTCGCCTTTGTCGCCGGTGCGAGAGAATTCGATGGCAAGTCTGTCTTCGTCTGAGAAGCTGCCGTTGCCGGCAACGTGTTCGATGGTGAGTTCGTCCCAGCCACCTTTGTCGACGATCGTTCCGGTGACTCTGAAGATGGCAAAGGTGCCCGGCGAGTCGACCCCGCGA
This sequence comes from Actinomycetota bacterium, assembly GCA_049273905.1. Classification (GTDB taxonomy): domain Bacteria; phylum Actinomycetota; class AC-67; order AC-67; family AC-67; genus JBASRP01. The sequence goes on along the minus strand of JBASRP010000113.1, from coordinate 1,994 downwards.
AGCAGCAGGAAGCCGCGAGGGTCGCTGCTTGAGTCGTCCCAGGTTTCAATATATGGACCCAGGGATCCACCGTCGGCATCGGTCTCGCTGATATAGACGGAGCCAACGGCCCCGACGTCCGAGAGGACGCCGGTCTTGAAGTCGACCAGCCTTGGGTTGCTCCCGTTTCCGTCGATGCCCGAGTAGCCCTGCGTAAAGGTTGAGTCCGCGACTTCGCTTCCAACTGACACCGGGACCCCTGCGCCTTCCCCGTGCCACATCGACAGTTTCCCTTCGTAGGCGAGAAGGTAGAAGGAGTCCCCTTCGGAGAAGGGGACTCCTTTGACTTCTTCGAGAACCGTTTCGGCACCGCCTACCCACTTGCGCAAGATGAACGCGACTTCGCTCGAGTTTTCACCCACTATTGCCAGCTGATAGCCCGACGGTTTCGACCCAGCTTCGGAGAACAGCCAAACCGAGAACTGACGGGGAGACAGTAGGCCGCCCGTGGTTTTCGTCATGCCAACCATCGCGTCGCCTTCCAGTTCCTCTACGTTCCAGTAAATCCCACTGCGTGAGTCGGCTTCGTAGGTGCCCGCGATGTAGCTTGAGGGTGACCAGCCCAATTCGCTCCACCTCCCTTCATTGCCCGCCCAGGGGAGTTGCGCAAAGCTCGATGGAGCTGACGAATGCTTGAGGGAATCGGTGACTGGCATGGAGCTGAGCAGTTCGGGGATTGATTTGGCCTGCCCCAGCTTCAGGTTGCCGCTGTTCGGATCTGTTGCTTCCCCGTTGGTGAGATAGTCATAGCGGGGCGCGACGGAGGGGCCTTCGACACCGGCATCTCCATTGCGATAGAAGCTGACGGTTATCGGTTCGTCGGAGATCAGGCCTCCGAAACTGAGCAGCCCGTACGGGATCGCCATCCAGCCGCCTTCTTCGTCTATGTCGCCCGTAACCGTGAACACAGTTGCTTTGTGGTTGCTGACCTGCTGGAGCACGAGGTAGCCGCGATTCGCAGCGGTTGAGTCGTCCCAGGTTTTGATGTAGCCGCTGAGCACCGAGCCGTGACGGTCGGTGTTGCTGATGAGCAGTTTCCCGCCCGAGGCCTTGATGTTCCCCGCCCCGGGATCGGTGTATTCGGTGTTATTTCGCCACACGTACGGCAGGCCGACGCTTTCGCCGGCGGCCCCTTCGGCGCCGGTCGGCCCCTGAGCGCCGGTCGGCCCTTTCGGACCGATAGCGCCCTGGTTCCCAGTCGCGCCGGTTGCTCCGGTGGTGCCGGTGTCCCCTTTCAACCCCTGAGCTCCGGTCGCTCCCGTGGCTCCCTGCGAACCAGTGGCGCCGGTTTCACCTTGGACCCCGGTTGCTCCGGTCGACCCTTTCGGACCGATAGCGCCCTGGTTCCCAGTCGGGCCGGTTGCGCCCGTGGTGCCGGTGTCGCCTTTCAACCCCTGAGCGCCGGTCGCTCCCGTGGCTCCCTGCAAACCAGTGGCACCGGTTTCACCTTGGATTCCGGCGGTCCCTTGCGCGCCGGTTGCGCCGGTCGCTCCCTGCGGTCCGATGAGTCCCTGAGCGCCGGTTACTCCAACTGGGCCCTGTGGCCCGACAGGCCCTCGAGCACCCGTTTGTCCGGGGGATCCCTGCGGCCCTGTGGGCCCGCCGTGGCCTCGATCGCCCCGGGCCCCCCGTCGCCCTGGCTTGCCGCGCGGCCCGCGTCTTCCCCGCAGGTGGCGTGTGTGCCGACCGTGTTTGGCGATCGTCGTCTGCTTGCCTACCTTCACAGCCGCTTCTGCGAGCGGCATCCCCGAGGCGCGCTCGGCGCCGCTCGCAGCGAGGCAAACGGCAAATAGGCATCCCAGGAGCAATATCCCCACTTGTGTGCGCCGCGGCTTGGCCGGGGTGCGCGGTGACATGAACATCGTTTCCTCCTAGGCGACCTGCTGTCCGCCGAACGTATCGACAGTTTCCGCGCGCCAGCAATCAAGATGGACAACTCTCCGGCTTCACCCTGT
>JBASRP010000107.1:0-2521 GCA_049273905.1 Actinomycetota bacterium | reverse complement strand
CGGCGATTCGGGCGGAGCTCCCGAAGCCGTCGTCCCCGGCGAGACCGGTTTCGTCGTCGGCGGCCGTGACCACCGCCGGCTCGCCACGCATCTGACCGCGCTGCTCGGCGACCCGGCCCGCGCCAGGTCCATGGGGGAGGCCGGCCGCCGTTTCGTCGAGGAGAACCACCGCTGGGACGACGTCGTCGCCCGCTATCGATCGCTGCTCGCCGCGCGGATCGGTCCGTAACGGCGCACCCGTTGCAAGGGCCGCTTAACAACGGCTATACAGTCGTTGCACCGCCGGGTAAGTCTCATCTCCCATTAGCGATCGGGTCAACGGTTGGGTGGGGGGCTAAAGGCACCGGCCACAAGAAGCGGAGGAAAGTCATGGGCGACACGGTCGTAAGCATGTTCCGCGAGCGCGCGGCGACGGATCCGGACCGCGACGCCCTGAAGGTGAAGCGCAACGGCGAGTGGTCCGGAATCACCTGGCGGGCGTACGAGGAGGCCGTCCATCGCGCCGCCAACGGGCTGCTGTCGCTCGGGATCGAGCGCGGCGACAAGGTCGCGATCATCTCGCTCAACCGGCCCGAGTGGCACGAGGCCGACCTCGCCGTGATGTCGGTGGGCGCAGTGACCGTGCCGATCTACGTCACGAACTCGCCGCCGCAGCTCGCCTATATCACCGGGCACTCGGGGTCGAAGGCGATCTTCGTCGAGAACGCGGGACAGCTCGAGAAGGTGAAGAAGACGCCAGGTGAGCTCCCGGCTCTCCAGAAGGTGATCATCTTCGACTCCGAGGGCGTGACGCTCGACGACTTCGTAATGAGCTGGGAACAGCTGCTGTCGGCCGGCGACGGCTATGCATCGGCGAAGCCGAACGCGCTCGAGGAACACGCGGCGGCCGTCGAACCGGGCGACCTCGCGACACTCGTCTACACGTCGGGCACGACCGGCCCTCCGAAGGGCGCGATGCTGACGCACAGCAACATCGTGTGGACGTGCGGGGCGCTCAATAAGGTGCTGACCGTCACGACAGAGGAGCGCAAGCTCTCGTACCTGCCGCTGTCGCACATCGCCGAGCGCATGGTCGGCCACTTCACCCACCTCTACGGGGGCGGCGAGACGTGGTTCGCCGAGTCGATCGACACGCTTCGTGAGGACCTCGCCGCGTGCAAGCCGACGGTGTTCTTCGGCGTCCCGCGGGTCTGGGAGAAGTTCCACGCCGGCATCATGAACCTGCTCGAGAACCTGCCCGAGGAACAGCGCATCGCCGCCGAGCAGGCCGTGCAACTCGGACTGAAGCGCGTCGAAGCACAGCAAGCCGGATCGTCGCTCCCGGCCGACCTCGAGGAGAAGTACAAGGAGGCGGACGCGAAGCTGTTCGCGCTCGCGCGAGGCGCGCTCGGCCTCGACCAGGCGTGGGGATTGGTCTCCGGCGCCGCGCCGATCAACGCGGAGGTCCTCCGGTTCTTCCACGCCATCGGGCTGCCGGTCGCCGAGGTCTACGGCCAGACCGAGGACAACGGGCCGACGTCGATCAACCCGCCCGACAAGATCAAGATCGGCACCGTCGGCCCGCCGATCCCGGGCGTCGAGGTGAAGATCGCCGAGGACGGCGAGGTACTGGTGCGCGGCGGCAACGTCGGGCCCGGCTACTACAGGCAGCCGGAGGCGACGAAGGAGCTGATCGACGACGAGGGCTGGATGCACTCCGGCGACATCGGCGAGTTCGACGGCGATGGCTACCTGCGCATCACCGACCGAAAGAAGGACCTGATCATCACCGCGGCCGGCAAGAACATCGCCCCGCAGGTGATCGAGAACATGCTGAAGTACTCGCCCTGGATCTCGCAGGCCGTCGTGATCGGCGACCGCCGCGCCTTCCTGACCGCGTTGCTGACGTTGGACCAGGAGAAGGTCACGCAGTTCGCCGAGCAGAAGAGCATCGCGCACAAGGACTTCGCCGAGCTGACGCACCACCCGGACATCCAGCAGCTCGTCGACAACGCGGTGGCGGAGGTCAACGATCAACTCGCGCGCGTCGAGCAGATCAAGAAATGGATCGTGCTCGAGCGCGACTTCGCGCAGGAGCACGACGAGATGACGCCGACGATGAAGGTCCGCCGCAAGGCGATCGTCGAGAAGTACGCAGACACGATCGAGTCGATGTACGCGTGACGGCTCGCGACGTCGCCGCCGAGCGCGCCGAGATCGAGGCGGCGGCCGAGGGCCGCACCTTCTGCACCGATCTCGCCGCCACGGCTGCCCGGGTGCCGGACCAGGACGCGTTCCGCATCCGGACGGGTGACGCCGCGTACGACTCGCTCACCTGGAGCCAGTTCCGCGATCGCGTCCGCGACGCGGCGCTCGGGTTCTTGTCGCTCGGGCTGGAGCCCGGCGACTTCGTGCTCCTCCAGGCGCGCTGCACGCCGGAGCACTCGATCGCGGACATGGGTGTGGTGCACGCGCGCGGAACGCCGGTCAGCCTCTACAACACGCTGGCGCCCGAGCAGATCAGTTACATCGCGAACCACTG
>JBASRP010000101.1:0-4157 GCA_049273905.1 Actinomycetota bacterium | reverse complement strand
GTCCAGACCGGCTTCGTTCGCACCTACGCGCTCGCGGTGCTCGCCGGAGCCGTCTTGCTGGTCGGCCTCCTGGTCGGGAGGACCGGATGAACGGGCTGCTGTCCTGGACCCTCTGGATCCCGATCGGCGGCGCGATCGTCCTCGCGTTCCTCCCGCGGGCGCGCCACGACCTGATCCGCGGCTGGGCGCTCCTCGTCTCCCTCGGCGCCCTCGGCACCTCCCTCGCGGTGCTCGCGAACTTCGACAAGTCCGAGGCCGGTTTCCAGCTCGTGGAGCATCACCAATGGATCCGGGCGCTCGGCGCCTCGTACCACATCGGTGTCGACGGGATCAGCCTCTGGCTCGTCGTGCTCACCGGCTTCCTGTTCCCGATCTGCATCCTCGCCTCGTGGAACATCACGAAGAACCCCAAGCTCTTCATGGGCCTGCTGCTCGCGCTCGAGACGGCGATCCTGGGCGTCTTCCTCTCGCTCGACCTGCTGCTCTTCTACGTGTTCTGGGAGGCGATGCTCGTCCCGATGTACTTCCTCATCGGGTACTGGGGCTACGAGAACCGCATCTACGCGGCCGTGAAGTTCTTCCTTTACACGCTCCTCGGCGGACTGTTGATGCTGTCGGGGATCATCGTGCTCGGGTTCCAGGCACGCTCGGCGACAGGACGTTTCTCGTTCGACTACGAGACGATCAGCCGTGTCGCGCTGTCTCACGGCATCCAGCGATGGCTGTTCGTGGCGTTCTTCGCCGCGTTCGCGATCAAGATCCCTCTGTTCCCGTTGCACACGTGGCTTCCCGACGCGCATACCGAGGCACCCACCGCCGGATCGATCATCCTGGCCGGCGTCCTGCTGAAGCTCGGCGGGTTCGGGTTCTTGCGCTACGCGCTTCCGCTCTTCCCGCACGCGGCGCGCGCGGCCGTCCCGTACGTGGTCGCCTTAGCCCTGATCGGGATCGTCTACGGGGCGATCGTCTGCACGATGCAGAAGGACCTGAAGAGACTGATCGCGTACTCGTCGATCTCGCACCTCGGGTTCGTCGTGCTCGGCATCTTCGTCTTCACGGTCCAAGGGATGCAGGGCGGGACGCTGCAGATGGTGTCGCACGGGCTCTCGACCGGCGCGCTGTTCCTCTTGGTCGGCATGCTCTACGAACGCCGGCACACGCGCGAGATCTCCGACTTCGGAGGTTTGCAGTCGGTCGCGCCGGTCTACGCGGGGATCTTCTTGATCGTGGCGCTGTCGTCGCTGGGTCTGCCGGGCCTGAACGGTTTCGTCGGTGAGTTCCTGGTGATCCTCGGAAGCTTCGCGCGGAACCGCGTCTGGGCGATCATCGCCGCGACCGGCGTCGTGTTCGCGGCCCTCTATCTGCTGTGGGCCTACCAGCGCGTCTTCCACGGTCCGCTCGAGATACAGGAGAACCGGACCGTCCGCGATATCAGCGTGCGAGAAGGACTCGCTCTCGTGCCGCTCGTCGCCGCGATCGTGCTGATCGGCGTCTGGCCGAAGCCGTTCCTCGAACGGATGGAGCCCGCGATCCAGAAGCTCTGCGCGCGCGTCGCCGCCGAGCCGGCGAGTTGCGACGCGGCGAACCGGGCGGCGCTCGGGGGAGGACGCTAGATGCCGACCCCCGAGATCGCCTGGCGCGCGATCGCGCCGGAGCTCGCGCTCGTCGGCGGCGGGTTGCTCACTCTCTTGATCGACGCCTTCCGGCCGAGGGTCCGCCGGTCGATCCTCGCGACGTTGACGCTGATGACGGCTGGACTGGCGGCGTGGTTCACGTTCGATCTGCACGATCTCGACAAGCACCGCGCCGTCGTGATGCAGGGGACCCTCGCCGTCGACGGCGTGTCGCTGTTCGCGAACATGATCCTGCTCGCGACCTGCGCCATGACGGTCATCATCTCGTACCACTACCTGTCGCGTCGCAACATCCACCGCGGCGAGTACTACCCGCTGATCCTGTTCGCGACGGCCGGCATGGTTCTCCTCGCCGCAGCCAACGACCTCCTTCTGGTCTTCCTCGCGCTCGAGGTCCTGTCGCTCGCGCTGTACGTGCTCGCCGGCTTCGCGCGCCGCGACGACGCCTCGCAGGAGAGCGCGCTCAAGTATTTCCTGCTCGGCGCGTTCTCGAGCGCGTTCCTCCTGTATGGAATCGCGCTCGCGTACGGCGCGACCAACAGTACGAACCTCGGCACGATCTCCGGCGTCGTCACGTCCGCGGACGCGCGGCTGATGTTCACCGCGATGGCGCTGCTGGCGGTCGGCTTCGGGTTCAAGGTCGCGGCCGTTCCGTTCCACATGTGGACGCCCGACGTCTACCAAGGTGCGCCGACGTCGGTGACCGGGTTCATGGCCGCCGGTACGAAGGCCGCCGGGTTTGCGGCGTTGCTCCGCGTGTTCCTCGTCGCGCTCGGGCCGCTGCAGTGGGACTGGCGGCCGGTGCTCTGGATCGTCGCCGTTCTGACGATGGTGATCGGATCGGTGATCGCGATCGCCCAGAACGACATCAAGCGATTGCTCGCATACTCGTCGATCGCGCACGCCGGCTACGTCCTCATCGCGGTGATCTCGGCGAGCAACGACGGCATCGCGGCCGCGCTCTTCTACCTCCTCGTCTACGCCTTCATGACGCTCGGTGCTTTCGCGACCGTGATCGCGTCGGCGCCGGGTGGGAAGGAGCGGCTGAGCCTCAGCGAGTGGACCGGCCTCGGTCAGCGCCACCCGCTGTTCGCCGGCGTGATGACGCTCTTTCTGCTGTCGCTCGCCGGCATCCCGCCGACGGCGGGTTTCATGGGCAAGTTCTTCGTCTTCTCGGCCGCCGTTCAAGCGGGGGAGACGGGCCTCGTCGTGGTCGGCGTCCTCACGAGCGCGATCGCGGCGTTCTTCTACCTCCGCGTCATCGTCGCGATGTGGCTGCAGGACCCGGAGCCGGGAGCGGCCGGACTCGGCCCGTCCCCGGCACTCGCCACCGGCGTGTTCCTCGCCGCCGCCGCGACGATCGCGCTCGGCGTCTGGCCCCAGGGCTTGATCGATCTCGCCCGCAACGCGGGCGTCTTTACAGGCTAGGAGTCGCTCGGCATCGCGTGACCGTTGCGGCCGGCCCGCCGCCCGAAGCCGAAGCCGACACCGACGCTCGCGAGCCCGATCCCCGCCGCCAACGCGGGCCACACCGAGGTCGACTCCGTCTTGTCTGCGACCGGGTTCACCGGGGTTTTCGTGACGATCTCGTTCACGTTCTGCGGGAAGTCGAGACCGGTCTTGCCGAGCGCGATGACGAGCTGCGCGTCGTTGCCGACGACGACGCTCCCGACCATTCCCGCGTGGAGGTAGCAGTAGTAGGGGTAGACGCCGGGCTTGTCGAACTTCACGAACCAGATCGCGTCGGTGCCCTTCTCCTGGAGGTCGCCGAAGCTGAGGTTCACTCCGGTGACCGTGTGCTTGAACGGGTCCTTGTTGAACCACCGCACCGTCGTGCCGACCGGGACGCGGGCGATCGTCGGCGTGAAGCACGCGTTGTGCGCGATGACCGTCGACTCCCGCGCAACGTTGATCGCTTCCTCGTGGCAGCCTCCGCCGCCGGCGACCGCCGCCTTCAACGGTGTGGCCGCCAGGATGATCCCGAGAACGATGCCGACCCGCATGATCCGTCCGCGCATGACGCCCTCCTTTTGTGCCCGTCGCCTATATCTACACCGGGCGGCCGCAGGAGGTTCCCGGTTAGGGAATGGACGCCGCTATAGGCAGCACGTGCTGCAAAGAGAGGGCCGACTCGAGGCGATAGGTGACGTTGCCCTGCTGCCACAGGAGAACGTTGTCCGACAGGCGCACGGTGTCGGAGATGAACCTGCCGGACGCGTTGAGCCACGCGATCGTGTGCGTGCCCTCGACCCACAGAGCCGGCGCGTCGTCCACCGACACCCGGCGCACCTGTCCCGGCGCGACGAACTTGTCGAGACCCTCCCGCTCGACCCGGCCGATGAACTCGAACAGGAGCAGCCCCGTCTTCGTCTGACCCGCCTCCGGCAAACCGGGCCGTGGGTGGTAGAGCAGCGTCACCCGGTTCCCGGAGAAGGCCCGGCTGAGGTAGACCTCGTCCGGCGCGCCGAGCACGCTCGGGACGACGATCGGGAACCGAACCTCCCCCTGCGCGGCCTCCAAGGT
>JBASRP010000067.1:0-4804 GCA_049273905.1 Actinomycetota bacterium | reverse complement strand
CGAAGGCGCTGATGCTCTACACGGTCAAGCGCCGCACTCGGGAGGGATACGCGCTGCTCGAATACGCCCTCGAGGTAGCGCTCGAGAACGATATCCCGTCCGCCGCGCTGCGCGCCTACTACAACCTCGCCGATCTCGACTGTCAGTCCGACCAGAACGAGGAGGGTCGCGGCCATACCGACGCCGGTCTCGCTCTCGCCCGGCGCGTTGGCAATCGCTTCTGGGAGTGGAACTTCCTCGGCCAGCTGTACGCCTATTACATCCTGGGCGAGTGGGACACGATGTTCGCGTTGGCTGCAGAGCAACCGACCGATAAGGCCGCCGCGAATCGAGGCGCTTTTCTCCAGTACTTGGGGGTCCTTCCCCGCGTTCATCTCCTCCGCGGCGACCTCGAGGAAGCGAAGAGAACGATGACGGTCTTTCCGGATGCAGCGTCCAGCGACGACATCCAGGAGCGGGCGAGCTATTACGCGACCCGCGCCGCGATCCTCCGGGCGGAAGGACGGGCGGAGGAAGCCCTCAGCAACGCCCAGAAGGCCGTCGCCATCCGCTTGACGCTGGGAATGGGCGCCGATTCGATCAAGGAAGCGTTCCTCGAGGGGATCGAGGCCGCGTTCGAGATGGGCGATCTAACGCAGGTCGAGGTGAACCTTCGGATCCTGGAGGACACCCCGCGCGGCAAGCGGTCGAGGTACCTCGAGGCCCATGCCTTCCGCTTCCGCGCACGGCTCGCTGCGGCGCGCGGTGACGATGCGTCAGTCGAGCCGGCTTTCAAGACTGCGGTGGGGATGCTCGTCGAACTGGCCGTGCCGTTCTGGGCGGCCGTGGCTCGGCTCGAGCACGCCGAATGGCTCGCCGAAAGAGGCCGCACGGGTGAAGCGCAGCCTCTGATCGCAGGGGCTTCGCCGGTATTCGAACGCCTCCGGGCAGCTCCGTTCCTCGAGCGAGCGAGAGCGATCGAAAGCGCCTCTGTCGAAACGTCCTAGCCGGTTACCGCGAACAGCTGCCACTCGTCCGGCACGCCCTTGAGCGCGCGCGCGCCACGGTCCTCGAACGCCAGCTCGGAGCCGACGACGAGGTCTCGAACCGTCCGCGAGCAGAGGACCTCGCCCGTCGCCGCCTCGCCCATGATGCGCGCGCCGATGTGGACGCCGATCCCGCCGACGTCGTCGCCCCGCCGTTCCACTTCGCCGGTGTGCAACCCGGCGCGGATGTTTATCCCGACGCCGCGCAGAAGCACGCCGAGCTCGGACGCGCAACGGATCGCGCGGCCCGGGCTATCGAACGTCGCGAGCGCGCCGTCGCCCGTCGTCTTCACGACCCGGCCCCCGAAACGTTCGACGTTGGACCGTGTGATGTCGTCGTGCTTGTCGAGCAGGTCCTTCCATCGCTTGTCGCCCAGGTCGGCAGCGCGCGTGGTGGATCCGACGATGTCTGTGAACAGGACGGTCGCCAGAACGCGATCAACGTCGATCGCCGGTTTCGCTCCGGTCACGAACTCCTCGATCTGCTCCAGGTACAGCTCGGGGTGGTCCGTACACCACCAAACGTCCGCGCCTGGTATCTCAACGTAACGCGACCCGGGGATGCGCTCGGCCAAGTCCTTGCCGAGCGCTGTCGGCACGAACGGATTGTTCACGCGATGGAGGATGAGCGTCGGCACGTGGATCGCCGGAACCAATTCGCGGACGTCGAGCTCTAGGAGGTATCGGAACGCCGCGTTCGCCCCGCTCGGCGTCATGCACGATCGCAGGTACCTGGCCATCCACCGCACGGCCTGCTCGTCTTCGGCATGGCTCGGGATCGCGAACCTGACCAGCGCCTCACGTCCCCATCCCGCTTCCATCGCCTGTGCGAGGAACTCGGCCTGCTCGGGGTCGATGCCGCCGGGGAAATCATCAGACGCGCGGTATTTCGCACCGCTGCTGATCATGACCAACCCCGACACGCGCTCCGGGAACGTGGCGGCGAACATCAGGGCTGTCGGTCCGGCGTCGTTCTCTCCGACGATGACCGCGCGCTTCGAACCGGTGTCGTCCATCACGGCGCCGATATCGTCGGCCCACTCTTCCCACGTCAGGACGCCGCTCCGAACCGGGTCGGAGATGCCGAAGCCGCGGCGGTCGAACGAGATCAGTCTAGAGAACGACGCGAGACGCTCGAGGTACCGCTCCATCGGCGGGAAATCCCAGCGCTGATCGAGATGGCTCGTCAGTCCGGTGCAGTAGACGAGGTCCGGCCCCTTGCCGAGCACCTGATATCCGATCAGCTCGTCACCGAGCTTCGCGTACTCGGTCTCCGGCGGGATCTGCACGGTTAGGCCGCGCTCGTCTGTGGACGTTCGGCCACCGCGTACAGTTCCCACGGCTCGGGGACGCCCTTAAGCTCATGCGAGCCGCGCGGCGCGAAGTCGATACCGGCTCCGGCGACGAGGTCCCGCACCGTCCGCGTCACCAGCACCTCGCCGGCGCCGGCCTCATTCATCACGCGAGAGCCGATGTGCACCGCGATGCCGCCGACGTTGTCGCCGCGGATCTCGACCTCGCCGGTGTGGATGCCGGCCCGGATGTCCAGGCCGAGCGCACGCAACGCCTCGCCGGCAGATCGCGCGCAGCGGATCGCACGGCCCGGCCCGTCGAACGTGGCGAGCACCTCGTCCCCGGCAAGCCCGATCAGGCGTCCGCCGTACCGGTCGACCTCGCGGCGCATGATCTCGTCGTGCGCCTCCAGCAGCTCGTTGTACGGCCGGTCGCCGAGAACGGCGAGCTTCTCGGTCGAGCCGACCACGTCGGTAAACAGCACGGTCGCGAGAACGCGGTCGCGGTCGGGCACCGGCGCGATGCCGGTGACGAACTCCTCGATCATCGCCGGCACGTGGCCCGAGCCGGCGGTGAAGAACCACAGATCGCTGCCCGGAAGCTCGACGAACTTCGCCCCGGGGATGTTGTCGGCGAGGTAGCGGCCGTTCTCGATGTTGACGAAGCGGTAATCGGCGCGATGCAGCACGAGCGTCGGAGCCTGGATCGAGCTCAGCACCGCGCGCACGTCGAGCCCGAACGTGTACTCGAAGAGGGCGGAGGCGACGCCGGGCGTCGCGACGGCCCGCGCCATGCGCGACGACCACTTCACGTACCGCTCGTCCCCGGCCAGGCTCGGCACGCTGACGGAGCTGAGGTCGTCCTTCCCCCAGTACTGCTTGATCGTCTGCGCGAGCGCATGCCACGTCTCGAGCGGTTCACCGGCCGGATAGTCGGGCGAGGCGACGTACTTCGCCGCCGTGTTCGCGAGGATCAGCGCCGACGTCCGCTCGGGGTAGTGCCCGGCGAAGAGCATCCCGACAGGCCCACCGTCGAGTTCCGCGTAGATCGCCGCGCGCTTCGAGTCGGCTGCGTCCATCACCGCGACGAGGTCCTCCATCCACTCTTCCCACGTCGGCGGCGCGTCGCGTGGGATCGGATCGGAGCCGCCGAGACCGCGGCGGTCGAACATGATCAGGCGGCTGAAGCCGGCGAGCTGCTCGAGGTAGCGCGCCATCGGCGGGTAGTCCCAGACGTGCTCGACGTGACCGCCGAGCCCCAGCGTGCACACGAGGTCGACCGGACCGTCTCCCGTCGCGGTGTACGCGACGTAGGAGTCGCCGACCTTCGTGTACTTGGTGTCCGGGTGCCGCATCCCTATCCCCTATTCCGATCGCAAGGCTACACGCTCTCGACGGCGTACAGCCGCCACTCGTCGGGGATTCCCTTCAGCACGCGCGTCCCGCGGTCGGAGAACGACATCCCCGACCCGACCACGAGATCTTTCACGGTGCTCGACGCGAGGATCTCGCCCGGCTGGGCTTCGCCCATGACTCGCGCCGCGATGTGGACGGCGATCCCGCCGACGTCGTCACCACGGACCTCGACCTCGCCAGCGTGGAGGCCACACCGCACAGCGACGTCGATTCCGTCGAGCGCTTCGCGCAGCCCGAGGCTGCACCGGATCGCCTTGGCCGGGCCCTCGAACGTCGCGAGCGCGCCGTCGCCGGTCGTCTTTACGAGGCTGCCCCCGAAACGGTCGACGCGCGCGCGGACGATCTCGTCGTGCTGGTCGAGAAGCCGACGCCACTTCCTGTCCCCCAGCTCCACGGCCCGATCCGTCGAGGCGACGATGTCAGTGAAAAGGACGGTGGCGAGCTTGCGGTCCGCCTCTTCCGGACGGTGTTTGCCGGTGAGGAACTCCTCGAGGACGTCCCAGAACTCATCGATGTGTGAGTACAACGGGATCATGTCCTTCGTTGGGAAAACGATGAGTCGGGCCCCATCGATGTGATCCGCGACGAATCGGGACTGCTCCATTGGGATCATCTGAGATTCGGTTGTGACGACGAGCGTCGGCGCGCTGATAAGCGGGAGCGCGTGACGCGAATCAAGCAGGAAGATCTGCTTGTAAAGAGCCTCGATCTTGCTCGGGCTTCCAGCCGCGCGTTGATACCGCGCGAACCATTGGACGAACCGAGGGTCATTCACCTTGCTCGGATAGATCACACGCGCGAACGCCTCCGTCCCCCAAAACTCCCCCATCCAACGGGCTTGCGCCTCTACCTCCGAAGGCGGGAACCCATATGGGTAGTCGTCCGTCGAGGTGTAGCGGGCGGTTGCCTTGACCAGGACTAGAGCGGTCGTTCGGGCCGGCTCGGCGGCGGCGAATAACATTGCGGGCGGGCACGCGTCGAGCCACGCCATGATCGCCGCGCGTTTCGAGCCGACCGTTTCGAGGACGGTCTTCAGGTCGTCGAGCCACGGCTCCCACCCGAACGGCTCGC
>JBASRP010000062.1:0-2681 GCA_049273905.1 Actinomycetota bacterium | reverse complement strand
CGGGCGCGGCGACGGCCGTCAGCGAAAGAACGACGGCGGCGATGCCCGACGACACCGGCGCAACGGAGAGGTTGAGGGGCTCGAGTCCGGCCGTCATGCGGTTCCGGATCGCCATCGCGCCGCGCGTCGCCCGGCGCCGCATCCCGACCAGCGCCGCAACGATCGTTCCCAGAACTCCGCGGCGACACGTTCGCCGAAGGTTCGCGCGCGCGTGGAAAAGCAGAGACTTCGCAGCCCCGACGCTGATCCCCTCGGCGGCGGCTACTTCGGCGCAGCTCCACCCTTCCAGCGCATAGAGCAACAGCGCCCGCCGTTGCCGCGGATGTAGCTGGCGGAGAGCGCGGCGCAGACGGCCCCGCTCCTCTAGCGCGATCACGGCGCCGAGCGTGGGATCGGATTCAACGTCGCGCGGAAGGTGATCCTCCACCTCGTCCGACACTTCCGTACGAGCGGACTGGCGCAGAACGTCGATGCACCGGTGCACGGCGATGGAGTTGAGCCACGCACCGAGCGGGCGCCTCTCGTCGTAGCTCGAGAGGCTCGCGTACGCGCGCAGGAAGGTGTCCTGGACAGCGTCTTCGGCGGCCTCGCGATCGCGGAGGCGCTTCAGGCAGGTCGCAAGGATGGCCGACCGATGTGTGTTGTACAGATCGGCGAAGGCATCGACGTCGCCCGAGCGCGCGCGTCGCACCAGGGCGGCTTCGGGCGAGACACCACGCCAACTCCCGGCGCGGCGGCGCAGGCCGACCGGTTCATCGGCGTGGGGGACGAGCGCGAGTTCCCTCTGTGGTCGCATCACCCGTGCTTCCGTTTATTCGATTTGAGCGCCCCGTGTCCTTCTTTCATCCAGGTTTTTCGCCGCTCGCCGAAATCTGACGGACCGTCAGGCCACGCGGAGCGGGACCTCCACGGTCACCAGCAGCCCGCGTGGCTGGGCGGGGCCGAAGGTGACCTCTCCGCCGACCTCCTCAACGGTGCGCCGCATGGCGCGGAGAGCCGAATGTGGCGTTGGACCCTTCGCGGCTGCTTGCCGGGCTAGGAGCCCGACCCCGTCGTCCCGGATCGATAGCGAGATCGCGTCCCGGCCGGCTCGCAGGATCATGACGACGCCGGTCGCCCGCGACAGACGCTCAAGACCGTCCAGCGCCTCGCCGGCCACGCTGTAAAGGGCCGACGTCACTTCTTCGGGAAGCGGCCGCTCGATCCGGGGGATGCGTAACTCCGTCAGGATCCGGGTCTGAGCCTGGAACACGCGCGCCAGATCCCGGAGCCCCTGCATGAACGGCCGTTCACGGCCGCGCTCGACGCCCACAACCTTCCTACGGGGCAACCTGCCGAAAGTCGCACAACTGCCATGGCGGAAGCGGTCCTACAAGAAATGTGCAACCTCTGAGCGGCTCGCGCGTATTCGGGTTGCAACAAGGCGGAATCCGAGATGGAAGGAACGCGCCCCTTGAGTTTTCCGTGGATGACGGCCGGGCGGGTCACCCGCCGTCGCGGCGTGGTTGCGGCGCTGGGTCTGGCCCTGGTCCTCCTGGCCGGCTGCGGCGGTAGTGCGCCACAGCTGGGCGCGAAGAGTATGGGCGTCAAGGACCTGAAAGAGCTTGCCGCGAAAGCAGCCTCGTCACCGACGCCGAAGCCCAGCTCGCGCGCGACGAAGAAAAAGGCAGCCACGACAACGTCCGCGTCGGTCTCGCCCTCCCCGAGACCCTCGCCGAGCGTGTCGCTCAAGCCCATGCCGGTATCGGCGTCGGTGAGCCCGAGCTGTGTGAGGCCCGGAGGCCTCGCAACGCTGACCGTCGAGACGCTTCCAGACTCGGTGGTCGCGTACGTGGCGATCTATTCGAACGGCAAGTCCGGCGCCGCCCCACCCTGGGGCGAGGGGTACGGCGGCAACGACGGCGGTCACGCGAATTCGCGAGGCGTCTACAAGAGTTCGTGGACGGTGTCACCGTCGGCGCCCGCAGGTCCGGCGACGGTTCAAGTCGTCGTTGGCATCCGCGACAAAGGCAGCGAAACGACAGCGCATTTCACAGTGGGCAGTCCGACCGGAGCATGCGGCGATCCCGGTGCGGCATGAGCAGAAGGAGGAGGGATCGCTGCTACTCGCACGTGTGAACCGCGTGGCGTGAACGAAAGGCGGTGGTGGGGGAGCAAGCCCACGCGGCGTGCATGGAATGGTCGGAGTCCTACGAGTTGGGGGTAGAGATGAAGAAGTTCTTCCTATTCGCGGCGCTGGCAGCGTCGCTGGTGTTGGCCCTGGGCGGGACCGCGAACGCGGCCGCCGGAGCCGAGGTCGTCGTCTTCAACGTGAACTGCACGCTGCCGACGTTCCCGAGCGGCGGCGACTCCACCACGTGTGGCGCCGGTCTGCCTGACATCGGCGTCGGAACCGCGTTCAACGGCATCGCCAACCCTCCTGCGTCCGCATCCGCGTTCTACAACGAACCCGGCTGCGCGCAGGGTAACGCCACTGGCACGTTCTCGATCGGCAACGCCAGTGGTTCGTTCGTCTACGCGCGTGTCGGCGCTCTCGCGCGCCTCACGTTCAGCGGGATCAACGGTGGTCCGTTCACGAATGCCAGTGGCGCGGGTCTCGCCGTCTTCACGACGGGCGCGGCTGGTCCGTTCGTCAACGCGTGCCTCGGAACACCGGCTTCCAACCTCCCTGTTTCCATCAC
>JBASRP010000059.1:0-7681 GCA_049273905.1 Actinomycetota bacterium | reverse complement strand
GCCGCGGTCCGTTCTTCGGGGTCGACGACGGCGACGACGTAGGACTGCCGGGCGGGAACGTCCATCTGGCTGAGCGCGAAACGCGCCAGAAGCAACGCGATCGCGGCGGCCTGGTTCGGCGCGAACGGGATCGACGCGAGGATCAGGTTCGAGGGCAGATGCGTGAAGACCATCGTGTTGACGAGCCCGATGCGATCGGCGAGGCGCGCGGCGATGAGGAACGACGCCGACTGCAAGAGGCCGACCCCGAAGAACACCAGGCCCAGCACCTCGGTAGACGTGCCGAACTTCTTGCTGAACCAGTAGACGATCATCGAGGTGACGACGAATCCTCCGCCGAGCCCATCGAGAGCGAACAGGGCCGACAGCTTGGCGACCGTTCCTTTGGAGCGGCGGAGCGGCGCGCGGCGTTCTCCGGAGGGCGTCTCGACCGCGTTCGAAAGTCCCGCGGCGACCACGGCGGACACGAACGCGAGAGCGGCAGGCAGAAGGAACCACTTCTGAGACGACGGCGCGCCGGGCAGAGCCTTGCGGATCAGGTCGGGTCCGCCGGCGGCGAGGGCTCCGAACGATCCGATGACGGCCGCGACGGCGGCGTACCGGCCGAACGCGCGGTTGCGGCGGTCGTCCGTCACGGTATGCGGGATCATCGCCTGCTCGAGCGCGACGAACGGTCCCGCCTCGAGGACAGCGACGGCGACTGTCCCGGTCAGCGCCGCCGCGAAGAGCGCCGGGAACGAGCGGGTGAACGCGAAGATCGACATCGCTCCTGCCATGACGAGCGAAAGCGTCGTGTGGATCTGCCGGCGGCTGATCCGGTCCCCGCGCGCACCCAGCAGAGCCGTCAGGGCCGCGGATCCGGCGAGCGCTGCGGTGAAGATGGCGCCGGCGCCGAGAGGGGAAAGGAACCGGCTGAGGTACGTGCCGAGGAGGACGCTCGTGAACCCGTACGCGAACGCGCGTAGGCCCCGCAACACGAGGATTCGACGGGCGTCGTCCACTGTTGGAAGGATACGTGTCTCGCGAGACGAGGGGTGAGGCGATGGCAGACAAGACAGAGGGCTCGATCGACATCGATGCCGACCCGAAGGCGATCATGGCGGTGATCGAGGACTACGACGCCTATCCGGAATGGGCCGGCCAGATCAAGAAGGTTGACGTCCGCGAGCGTGACGCCGACAAGCGCGGGAAGAAGGTGTACTACGAGGTCTCACAAGGCCCGATGAAGGCGGACTACGTCCTCGAGTACACGTACAAGCCCGACGACGGCGGTGTCTCGTGGGTCTTCGTCGAAGGGCACGGCCTGCGCGATCTCCAGGGCGACTACACGCTGGAGCCGAAAGGTGAAAAGACCCACGTCATCTACAAGGCGAAGGTGGATATCACGATCCCCATGCTGGGCATGATCAAGCGCAGGATGGAGAAGCTCGTGATCGACACGGCCTTGAAAGGTCTGAAGAAGCGCGTCGAGTCGAAGAGCTAGCGGCGACGTTACGTCGTCGTGAACGTCGCGCTGACGGCGGAACTAACGTTGCCGGCGTTGTCGGTGGAACGCGCACTGACCGTGTACGAACCGGTTGTCGAGAACGTCGCGTTACCCCATGCCTGGCTCCAAGAGGATGTGCCGGTGATCGAGTTCCAGACCTGAGTCGTCGACGTGAAGTTCGCCTTCCCGCTGGTAAACGTCCCGTCCCAGTATTTGCCGTTGGCTCCCAGGATGCTCAGCTCAACCTTCTGTATGCCGCTGCCGGACGCGTCGGCTGCCGTTCCGCACATCGCTTGAGCGGCGCACGCCGCGGCGCTCTTCGTGTTCCAGCTCGAACTCCCGTTGTTGCCGATCGCATAGCTTTGGCCATTCACGGGGAACGTCAACGTGACTGTCGGGTTGGCGGTGTCGATAGTGAATGTGGCCGTGGCGGCGTATGTCGTTCCCGTTTGTGCGTTGCCGAGCGTATCGGTCGCTTGGACGTGGATCGTGTAACCGTCGTCTGCGGGCATGGCGAATCCGTAGGTCCAGGTCGTTGACGTTCCCCCTGCCGAAGCGAGAGTCGTTGCATTGAAGGTCTCGCTCGTCCCGCTGAACGCCGTTCCGTTCCAGTAGTTGTTGTCCGAGTTGCGCTTGATGCTGATCCTGACGGACTGCACGCCCGTCACATCGGTCGCGGTTCCGCAGATCCCAACAGGCGTGCATCCGGCACCCCACGTGCTGTTCTTATACGAACCGGCACTGACGGGGAACGTGATCGATGCGGTCGGAGCGGTCGTATCGATGTTGAAGCTCGACAACGCGGCGTACGTCGTCCCGGATTGGGCGTTGCCCAGCGTGTCGGTCGTTTGGACGTGCAACGTGTATGCCCCGTCGGCTGGGAGTGCCAGGGCGTAGTTCCAGTTGGTCGCGGTCGCTCCGGCAGCCGACAGAGCAGCCGTGTTGAACGTTTCGGATACGACGCTGAACGCCGAGCCGTTCCAGTACTTGTTGTCGGAGTTTCGCTTGACGCTGACCTTCACCGACTGAACTCCGGTCGCGTCGGCCGCCGACCCGCAGATGCCGGCTGGCGTACAGCCAGCGTTGTACGCGCTCGCCGGGTAAGAAGCTCCATTGACCGGGAACGAGATCGAGGCGGTCGGCGGGGTCGCATCGCTCTGCACCGTCACCGATCCGCTCGCGGCGCTCTGCTTCGTCCAGGTACGCCACAGCGCCGTGACCTTGTACGTGTACGTCCCCGACCCCACGCCCGTGTCGTTGCAGCTCGTCGTGGTGATGAGCGAACTCGGAGATGTGCCGCAAGCCGCGCTCGGCGTCGCGCCCACATACCGTTGCACGTAGTAGCTCACCGTGCCGCTTCCGGGCGGTGTCGGAGCAGTCCAACTCACGGGAACGGTCGTTCCGGAGACCGTTGACGGAACGGTGACGTTCGTCGGCGCGGCGAGGGTTCCGGCCGAGGCGCTTCCGAAACCGATGCCTAGCGCGGTGAAGAAGGCCCACGCCGCGACGGACACGGCAAGCAGCGTGATGGTTCCCGTCGTGACGACCTTTATCCGCCGGCGCGCGCTCATTTGGTCGCCGTTCCCGTGTACAGGAGTCCGAAGCTGGCGCCCTGGCACGCGTTCTGATTAACGGGCAGGTTCTTGAGGCGGATCTGCGGACGATCGGCGAGGGGGATCGGTGCGGTGCCGTTCGCCGGCACGGCGACCGTGTGGGAAGCGGAGATCGGCGACTGGATGAATTCGATGTTGGTGGAGCCCGGGCAGGTCGACGGGCTCGAGGTCACGCTCGCGTTCAACGCGGTGACGTAGATCGTCCAGTTGTTGGGGTTCGTGATCGTGATCGCGATCGGCTTCCACGCTCCCGGCGTGAGCAAGCCGAGAACGCTCCCGGAGAACGTGAACCCGATCTTGTTGACCTTCCAGCTGTAGGTGGCGTTCCCCGACGTCTTCCCGGTGGAATCGACAGCGCGCACCGCGAACTGGTGCTGACCGTTTCCGGTCGTCGCGACGCTGATGGTTCCCGGGCTCGTGCAGGATTGCCAGGCGCCGTTGTCGAGCGAGCACTGGAAGGTGACGTTCGTTGCCGCGTCCGTCCACGCGAAGGTTGCTTCGGTCGATGGGCTCGGATCCGGCGGAACCTGGGTGAAGGCCGGTGTAGGTGGACCCGACTTCGCGGCGGCAAATGTGTAGACGCCGGCGCCGAGTGAGGCCGAAGCGAGAACGGCCAGAAGGACCACGAGTACCCTCGTGACTCTCCTCGCCGTCCGGAACCGCTTCATCTGACCTTCACACGTCCTTCGATCGGAGCCCCCAGGAGGGGCGGGCGCGGGGCCCGCCCCTCTCAGAGCTGAGTGGGTTGTTACGCGGCCTGCAGGTGAAGCGTGACGTCCGCTCCCTGGCAGGCGTCCTGGTTCGTGAGGCTCTCGTCCATCGACAGCGTCCCGGTGTACGGGGTGTTGCCGCCGCCGGCCGTCAGGGTCTGGGTGCCGCCCGTCACTGTGCCGGCGAAGTGGAACCAGAGCGCGTTGCACGACGCGTGAGGAGCGTCGAAGGTGACACCGTTCGACGCCGCGTACGCGGGGTCGATCGAGATGGTGTGCACCTGCAGATCAGACGTCGTGCCGTTGGTGATGGTGCCGGCGACGCCGACGTTGCCACCCGGGTGGATGCCCGGGTCGAGGGTCACGGCGACGGTGTAGTTGCCCGCGGAGCCGGCGAGCGCGTTGTCGCTCCCCGTCCCGTTGGTCGTCCAGAACGCGTACGCCGCGGTCGCGATGGCCATCACGGCCACGACACCCGCGAGCACTGCCAGCCTCTTCTTGTTACGCATCGAACCCCTCCTTGAGGTCGAAGAACGAACGAACGGATGTGTTACGGGTGCTGCGAGGATCCGTGATGCCCGCCGAACGGCGGCGTCCCCCTGCGCGTCTAGCGGGCTCTCACCTCCCTCTCCACCCCTGTAGTGCAGGCGGAGTCTTGCCAGAGCCCCTGCGCCGACCTACGATCGAGGACGGCAAAGGGGATCGGGGTTGCCACTCCGCCTCTCAGCCTCTGCCCCGCGCGGTTGCAGCCGTCGCGGGGCATCTCTATGGACGTGCTTCATCGCACGTTGGTGTGCTGAGCGCTGGGTTCGCCACTGGCTCCCCGCGGACCAGGCGACCAGATTTCGGCGCCGCGGATCTTCGCCTCGCTCCCCGGAAAACGTCTTCCGGGACGCTCAGGATGATGACATCGGAGAGTGACCGCTCACAACAGACCTACGTCCCGAGCAGAGGGGGCGCGAAGCGAAACGTCCTAGGGAGAATGCACCAGAACGCCGTCGGTAGACGTCACGATGGACCGGCGCCGGTTCTCTTTCGTTCTTGTTTGAAGGGTTACGGCTGCTCGTACGGGTGCACGGGCTCTAGGACGCGGCCTTCGATCGGGGCGATGGCCTCGACGAACTCCGCCCCGGTCGCGCGCGGACCGACAACGAACCCGAAGTGATAGGGGACCGCGATCTTGGGGTTGATGTCCTTCACGGCCCCGACCGACTCTTGGACGTCCATCGTGTAGGTCCCGCCGACGGGGATAAAGGCGACGTCGGTCTTGATCTCGCTCATCTCCGGGATGTGATCGGTGTCGCCGGCGAAGTAGCAACGCGTCCCGCCGAGCTCAACGACGAAGCCGACCCAGTCTTTCTCGCGTGGGTGCATCTCCAGGCGCTCGGGCCGGACGTTGTACGCATGGACAGCGGACACCTGGAGCCCGGCCGCTTCGATCGTCTCGCCGGGCTTGATGCCGCGGATGTCGCCGGTGGGCGCCAGGCAATCGGACGCGACGTCGTGCGGCGCGATGATGATCGTTCCGTCCTTGGTCACGCGGTCGATGTCCTCTTGCGAGAAGTGATCGAAGTGCGCGTGGGTGATCAGCAACAGATCGGCCTTCTCTTCGCCCTCAGGTACGCCCCAGGGATCGACGTGAACGGTGAGGTTCTTCCCTTGCCACTTGAGTGCGGCCTGCTTGTACCAGGTGAACGCGTCGAGCAACTGAACCACCTCCGGGGGTAAGAATCTCGACTACGGGCGCCGCCGGTCAAGCCGAGAGCAGGTCTGTTGTTGCACTGGTACCCCGCCGGTATGCTCTCAAATCCCTCATGCGCATCCTCATCTTCACCGGAAAAGGCGGCGTCGGAAAGACGACCGTCGCCGCCGCAACCGCGGTGCGCGCCGCGAAGGCGGGCGCGAAAACGCTCATCATGTCGACCGATCCGGCGCACTCGTTGTCGGACGCTTTCGACGTTCCGCTGGGCGGCGAACCCACGGACGTCGAGCAGAACCTGTGGGGCCAGCAGATCGATTCACAAGCGCGCCTCGAAGAGGGGTGGCGCGAGATCCAGGACTACGTGCTCGGCATCATGGAGTGGGGCGGAGTCGACGCGATCAGCGCAGAGGAGTTGTCGGTCATCCCCGGACTCGACGAGCTGTTCAGCCTCACCGACGTGAAGCGCGCGTCCGACGACGGGTCCTACGATCTTCTTGTCGGCGACTGCGCGCCGACGGCCGAGACGCTGCGTCTGCTGAGCCTCCCCGACGTCCTCAACTGGTACTTCGAACGCATCTTCCCGATAGAGCGCAAGGTCGCGAAGGTGGTGCGGCCCGTATTCAACCGCGTTATCGGGCCGCTGATCGCGAACGAGCAGGTCTTCAAGGCGATCGAGCGGATGCACCACACGCTCGAGGACGTGCGCGGACTGCTGACCGACCAGAAATCGAGCACCGTCCGCCTCGTGATGAACGCCGAGAAGATGGTCATCGCCGAGGCGCGCCGCACGTACACGTACCTCAACCTGTTTGGCTATCGGGTCGATGCTGCGGTCTGTAACCGGCTCCTTCCCGACGAGGTGCACGACCCGTACTTCCAGAAGTGGAAGGCGGTCCAGAGCGAGCACCTCGAGACGATCCGCGAGTCGTTCTCGCCTGTGCCGGTCCTGACCGTTCCTCTGTACGACCGCGAGATGATCGGAGTGAAGCTGCTCGACCGCCTCGGCAAGGACCTCTACGGACCGCACGACCCGACGGCCGTCCTCTACAAGGACGAGCCCGTGAAGGTCCGAAAGAAGGGCGAGGAATACGTGCTGTCGCTGCGGCTGCCGTTCACCGCGAAGGCCGAGCTCGACCTCTTGCGGAAGGGCGATGACATCCACGTGAAGGTTGGGCCCTACCGCCGTACGTTCATGTTGCCGTCGATCCTGTCTCGCCTCGACATCGCCGACGCGGCGTTCGAGGAGGGGCGTCTGAACATCACCTTCGCGCGGCGCGAGCCGCCACGGGCCGGCGCCGCCAAAGGGGGAGCTTGATGCCAGCCAAGAAGAAAACGACGACCCGGAAGCCGCGAGCGCCACGCGCTTCCGCGCCGCGGTCTAAAGCGCCGCCGCCGCCCGAGCAACCCGCCGCGTCGCCGTTCACGCCGGGCATGGCGCCCGAGTGTTTGATGTGTCCCTTCGGACTCGTCTTCTTCACGATGCGGAATACGCGCCCCGAGGTCATGGAGCACCTCATGACGGCAGGGCAGGAGCTGTTCCTGGCGTTCAAGGCGCTCGTCGACCAGACGGCGGATCGCTGGGAGCAGACGCAGTCCTTGCAGCGCATCACCGTCCGCTGATGCCGTGACGCCCCCACCCGGTTCTCCGACGATCGGCGTCGACGTCGGAGGCACGAAGATCGCGGGCGGCGTCGTCGACGCCGACGGCCGTGTTCTCCGTCGGCATCAGGTTCCCAGCGAGGCGGACGACCCCGACGCGATCGTCGCGGCGATCATCGAAGTCGCGGAGGGGTGTCTCGCAGCCGTCGGGGACGCCGCTGCGGTCGGCGTCGGTGCGGCGGCCCTCGTAGATCACGACGAGGGCATCGTCCTGTGGGCGCCCAACCTCGCGTACAAGGACCTCCATTTGCGCGAGCTTCTGATGAAACAAGTGTCTTTGCCGGTGGTGGTCGACAACGACGCCAACGTCGCCGCGCTGGCGGAGGCCGTTCACGGCGCGGGACGCGGCGTGCAGCATCAGGTGATGGTGACCGTGGGAACCGGGATCGGGTCGGGACTGATCCTCGACGGACGCTTGTACCGCGGGCGATACGGGCTGGGCGGCGAGCTCGGTCACATGATCATCGTCCCGGGCGGCGACCTGTGTGCGTGCGGCAACCACGGGTGCTGG
>JBASRP010000463.1:0-9449 GCA_049273905.1 Actinomycetota bacterium | reverse complement strand
GGGAGATCCGGCAGGCGCTGCGCGATGCGCCCGACGTGCGCCCCGCGCACATCTTCGCGGGGATGCCCCACGTCTTCCGCGCCGAACGCGCCAGCGACGTGCGCGCCACCTTCCAATTCGACATCACAGGTGAGCACGGCGGGGCATGGACCGTGCGGATCGGCGACGGTCGTTGTGGCGTGACCGAGGGCGTCGCCGATTCCTACGACGCCTTCATCGGATGCGATGCGCGGACGTTCCTCGATCTGGTTTTCGCGACGATCCGCCCCGGCGAGGCGTTCGTCGACGGAAAGCTCCGCGTCGCCGGCGACCTCGCGCTGGCGATGCGCTTCTCGAAGGTGATGGGCGGATGACCGCGGCGTGGGAGATCATGTCCGCGCGCCTCGGCGCCGTTTCCATCGCCGCGCCCGGCGGCGAGCTCGCCGCAGACGCCCTCGCAACGCGCGTCGAGCAGATGGCAACCGCGCTGCGCGAGGCCGGCGTCGAGCGCGGCCACCCGGTGGCGATCGTCCTCCCGCAAGACGTCGACCTTCCCGTCGCGATGCTCGCCGTGTGGGCGACGGGCGGCGTCCCTTTTCCGCTCGACGCGCGGCTGCCGCGGGCCGAGATCGCATCGTCGCTCGCGAAAGCGGGCGCGGCGTTCGCGATCGCGCAGACGGATCTCGGGATCTCGTGGATGGAACCGAATGGAGACATGCACGGACGCGCGAACGGCCCTACGCGTCCGGCGGACGAGGCTCTGCTCCTCGGCACGAGCGGCACCGCCGGGCGGCCGAAGATCGCGTCTCTTTCGGTCGATGCAGTCGCTGCCATCCGCGACCGGTTCCCGCTCGGACCCGACCAGACCTACCTCGCCGCGCTGCCGCTGGCGCACGCGTTCGGCCTTTTCGTCGCGCTCCTCGCTCCCCTGTCGCTCGGCGCGCGCATCGTCGTCGCGGACTGGACCGACCCGGCGGCGACGATCGCCTTCGCCTCGAAACACCGCGCGAGCGTGATGCCGGCCGTGCCGCGTATGGTCACGCAGCTCCTCCGCACCGACCTCCGCAACCTCGGCACGATCCGCGCGATCGTGGTCGGCGGCGCGCCGGCGCGGAGCGAGGACCTCATCGAGCTCCAGGAGCGCTTCGGGATCCTCGTCGGCTACGGCTACGGCATGACGGAGACGGCCGCCGTCACGACCCTGAACCTCCACATCGCCGAGAAGCCCGGCAGCGTCGGCCGCCCGTTCCACGGCGTCGAGGTCCGCATCACCGCTTCCGACGGCTCACCGATGCCCGCCGGCGAAACCGGCGAGGTCTGGCTGCGCGATACGGCAGTGTCCTCGGGCTACGTTGACGAAGGCGCCGTCGCCGCGGCGGACGGGTGGCTGCGCACCGGCGACCTCGGCTTCCTCGACGACGAGAACTACTTGACGATCATCGGCCGCGCGAAGGACATCATCATCACCTCCGGTTACAACGTCGTGCCGTCCGAGGTCGAGGCCGTGCTCGAGACGTTCCCCGGCGTTGCCGAGGCCGCCGTCTTCGGCCGCGCGCATCCGGAGCTCGGCGAGGAAGTGGTCGCGCTCGTCGTGCCGGACAACGGTTCCCGCCTGGACGTCGACGCCCTGCGTGCGCACGCTCGCGAGCGTCTCGCGCACTACAAGGTGCCGCGCACGATCGCCGTCGGACATCGCGAGCTCCCCCGCACATCCGTCGGCAAGGTCGTCCGCTGGCGCCTTGCGCAAGAGGTGAGCTGAGCGATGTTGGGCGACATGCCCAAGGGCGGGAAGAAAGCGTCGCCGTACGGCGGCTGGCGGATCTCGTTCAATCGCTTCGTGTGGCGCGCGTTCATCTTCGCCATCGGCGCGTTCGTCGTCTTCATCGAGCGGGTGCTTCCCGATCGCGGTTACGGCGGCCGGATCGCGTCGCGATCGGCCACGATCATGAACCGTCTCGTCGGCGCGAGGGTCCGCGTCCTCGGACTCGAGAAGCTCGACCGAAAGAGCGCCTACGTTTTCGTCCCCAACCATCGCAGCCACTTCGACATCGCCGTCCTTATCGCCGCCCTCCCCGGCGCCCGCTTCGCGGGGAAGAAGGAACTCTTCTCCGACCCCGGCCTTGGGCCACCGCTCCGCGCGCTCGGGATGATCCCCATCGACCGCGACGACCCCTCCGCGGCGCGACGCGCGCTCGACGACGCCGCCTCCCGCGTTGGGAGCAAAGTCTCGGTCGTGATCTTCCCGGAAGGCACGCGCGCGCCGGCCGGCGAGATGCTCCCCTTCAAGGGCGGAGCGTTCGTCTTCGCGATCCAGGCGCAGGCGCCGATCGTCCCCGTGGCGCTGCACAACACGGCGAACGTCATGCCGGCGCACGGCTACCTGTCGATCCTCGGCGGCCCGGTCGTCGTCGAGATCCTCGACCCCATCCCGACCATCGGCATGACGCTCGACGACCGCAGCACCCTCAAGGACCAAACCCGCAAGACGTTGATCGAAGCGTTACGCCCGAGCGACGGCGGCGTCGCCGAGCGCAAGGACCTCGGCGCGTTCCGCGGCCGCGCGCTCGGCGTTCGCACGCGCGCGACGACGTAACACAGCGCTTGCTTGGAATACCAAGCGGCGCTACTCTGAACGTATGACCCCCGCAGAGGATCGTTGGAAAGCCGTCGGCGAGTTCATCCGTTCGCAGCGGCGCGTCGCCGATATGTCGCTGCGGCAGCTGTCCAACCTCGCGAAGGTCTCCAACCCGTACCTCAGCCAGATCGAGCGCGGCATCTATAAGCCGTCGGCGGAGGTTCTCAAGTCGATCGCCGACGCGCTTCAGATCCGCAGCGAGACGCTCTTCGCGCGCGCCGGCTTCATCGATGAAGCCTCTGAGCGCGGCCCGAGCGACGTCGAACGGGCCGTCCGCAGCGACCCGCGGCTGTCCACCGAGCAGAAACGATCGATCATCAGCATCTACCGCAGCTTCGTCGGCGAGGCCGTGGCCCCCGAGAAGCCCGCTGCTAAGTCCCCCAAGCAAGACAAAACCAAGCCCAAGCAGGGGACTTGACAGCCCAAGCGGTCGCTTGGTATACCTAGCACCAGACAAGCCCCACTGGGGGGCAGGGTGCCAAGGAGGATCACATGGCCCGCAGCTACCTGAAGATGGTCGACGAGGCCGGCGACCAGGCCCTTTCGGTCCTGAGCAAGGCCCAGGAGACCGTCGTCAAGACCGTCTCGCAGGCGAGCGACTACGTCGCCGACGTCCTGCCCGACCTGCCCAAGAACCCTCTCGCCGAGTCGATCCCGACGCCGCGCGAGACCGCCGGTACCGGTTTCGGTCTGGCGGAGAAGTTCCTCGGTCACGCGAAGGACTACACGCTCGACCTGCTCAAGGCGCTCGAGCCGGTGACCGGCAAGGTGTTCTGGAACGCTCGCAAGACCAAGAAGGCCGCTGCGAGCACCAAGGCCGCGTAACACCCCCACCCGCATCGCAGTACCCGGCGCGAAACCCCGAGCCTCGGCTCGGGGTTTCGTCTTGCTCCGGAAAGCTAGGCGGCGCAGGCCGTGGCCGGGTCGGCCAGCACGTGCTCGAGCACCGTCGGGAAGTCGGTCATGATGCCGTCCGCCCCCATCGCGATCAGCGCGCACATCGTCGGTACGTCGTTGATCGTCCACACGTGGACGGCGAGGCCGTTCGCGTGCGCGTCGGCGATGAAGTCTTCGTTCACGACCTCGACGGGAACACCCGGGATGGTGTCGAAGATCACCGGCACCTGCAACGCCACGTACCGCGGGTTCGGGAGACCGGGAAGTGCCCCGCGTGCGCTCGTGTGGAAGAGCGCCGTCTCGACGGTCGCCGTCGCGGTGTGCACGTCCGGGGCCCAGAGCTTGAACAGCTCCAACGCCTGATCGAAGAACGACACGACGATCACGTCGTCCGTCCGGCCGAACTCGTCGAGCAGGTCCGCGAGCGTCTTCTCGTACGGCGCCGTGTTCGGGAAGTAGTTCTTTATCTCGATGTTGGTGGGAACGCCGGGGAATGTCTCGAGGACCGCGCGCAGCGTCGGGATCCGGAAATCGGACGCCGAGAAACCGGCCGGCGGCGCCACCGTGCCGGTCGCGATGCCCCTGTAGATGTAATCGGCGTCGGCCGCCGAGTGGGTCGTCCCCTCCACCGGCACGAACCAGTGCGCCGCGTCGAATGCTTGGATCTCTGCGAGCGTCAGCTCGTCGACCTGGCCCGATCCGTTCGTCGTGCGGTCGATCGTGGCGTCGTGGAGGACGACGATCTCTCCGTCGGCGGTCGCGTGGACGTCGAGCTCCAGCATGTCTGCGCCCTTCGCCATCGCAGTCTTGAAGGCGAACATCGTGTCGGAGGGGGCCTCGTTCTCGCCGCCCTGATGCGCGATGTTCCAGACGCGCCGCTCGAGCCAGGGATTGTCGGCGAGCGCGGCGTCAGCGCCCCACGGCGCCAGGACGGCGACGACGACGGCAGTGCCTGCGAGGAGCGAGCGCATCCGCCTGTTCTTTCGGGTGTCGCGCGACCGTTTCCTGCCTGCAGCAGCCTTGCTTTTGCGCAGGCATTCCTGCGACTCTTACCCGTCGGGAGGGTGAGATGGCCAAGCTCGCAGGGTGGCGCAAGATCGCCGGCGCGATGTGGGGCCCGCCGGACGATCCGCAGATCTACGGCGCGATGGAGTTCGACGCGACGCCACTCCAGGACTTGACCGAACGCGCCCGCAGCGCCGGCCACCGCATAACGGTCACGCATCTCGTCGGACGATCGATCGCCCTCGCTCTCGCCGCGGTCCCGGACTTCAACGTCCGCATCCACGGCGGGAAGATGATCCCGCGCGAAACGGTCGACGTCTTCTACATCACCGCCGTCGAGGGCGGACGGTCCCTCTCGGGCGTGAAGGTCGAGAACGCCGACAAGAAGTCGGTGTTCGAGATCGCAACGGAGCTCACCGCCCGTGCGACGCGGATGAAGGCCGGAGACGATCCCGAGTTCGCGAAGACGAAGAAGACGATGGAATCCCTTCCGCCGCGCGCCCTGCGCGGCGCTATGCGTTTCAGCGCCTGGGTGGCCGGCGACCGCAACCGCTCGATCAAGAGCCTCGGCGTGAAGGCGAACCCGTTCGGCAGTGCGATGGTGACGAGCGTCGGCATGTTCGGCCTGCCGCAGGGCTTCGCTCCCCTGGCGCGCTTCTATCGCATGCCGCTGCTGGTGCTCGTCGGCGAGATCTCGGACAAGCCCGTCGCCGTGGCCGGCAAGGTGAAGGTCAAGCCGATGCTCCCGCTGACGGCGACGATCGACCACCGGTACGCGGACGGCTGGCACATCGCGCAGCTCCTGAAGCCGTTCCGCGCCTACTTCGCGGATCCCCAGTCGTTCGAGCCCGACCCGGCGACGATCCCGGCACCGGAGCGGCCGGCCGCAGCTCCCCCCGTCGTCGAGGGGGAACCGCAACCGGCCGCGGAACCGGTGAAGGGTTAGTTAGACCGTCGCCGGCTCTTCCTCCGGCATGTAGTCCGGGACCGACTCCTCGATCGTCACCTTGGGCAGGATCCGGTCAAGCCACGCCGGGATCCACCAGTTCCAGTCGCCCATGAGGCGCATCGTGGCCGGCACCATCACGACGCGGATGATCGTGGCGTCTAGGAAGACCGCGACCGCCAGTCCGAAGCCCATGGCTTTGATCGGCACCAGCGAGGCAAAAGCGAACGCGCCGAAGACGGTGACCATGATCAACGCGGCCGACGTGATGATCCGCGCCGTGTGCTCGAGGCCCCAACCGACCGCTTCGGTGTTGTCATGCGTCTTCAGGTATTCCTCGCGGATGCGGGCGAGCATGAATACCTCGTAGTCCATCGACAAACCGAAGAGGATGCAGAACAGGAACAAAGGCAGGAAGGCGTCGATGATCCCGTCGGACTTGAACCCCAGCAACGATTCGCCGTGCCCATGCTGGAAGATGAAAACGAGCACGCCGTACGTCGCAAGAACCGACGCCGTGTTCATCAAGATCGCCTTCAGGGGCAGCAGGATGCTGCGGAAGAACAGCAGCAGCACGAGGAACGACAACAGCATCACCAGCCCGACGACCCGGATGAGTTTGTTCGACATCTCGTTGAGGATGTCGGAGTTGAGACCGGGTTGGCCGCCGACGATGATCCGACCGCCTGCCGGCGTCAGCGCCGGCAGATCGCGACGGAGCTGCTCGACGAGTTGGTCTGCCTGATCGGACTGCGGCCCGTGCTTCGTTACCGCCTCGATGATCGACTTCTGGCCGTCGGCCGACACGAGACGGCCAACGAACGGACGGACCTCGGGCGCGTTCGCGAGCGCGCGGGCGGCCGGCACGGGCAGGTTCGGCTGGAGCGTCGCGACCGAGTTCACTGCAAGGATCTCGGGGTACGTCTTTAGCTTTTGGGCGATCTTGTAGACATCGTTGAAGCCACCGCCGAGCACACCGCGAGGCGTTTGAACGAGGATCCCCATCGGTGCCCCGACGCCGGCGCCGAAACTGTCCGAGATGATCTCGATGGCCACCCGCGGGTTCGCGTCCTCCGGAAGGATCCCCGGGCCGGACGAGCCCATCTTCAACCCGAACACGGGCGCGGCAAGGGTCCCGACGATCAGCAGCGAGATCGCGAGGAAGACCCACGGACGACGCATCACGATCATCGCCCAGCGGTGCCAGACGGCGCCCTCCTTGGCAGTCTTACGCTTGATCGCCCACTTGTTCACGCGCTTCCCGAGCATCCCCAGGATCGCCGGCAAGAGCGTCAAAGCGGCCGCACCCGCGAGAGCCACGGCGATCATCGCGGAGAAGCCCATCGACTTGAACGCCGCGACGTTCACGAGCTGTGTCCCCGCGAGTGCGACGACGACAGTCAGAGCAGAAACGAACACGGCCTTCCCCGAGGACGACATCGCCTCACCGACCGACTGCGAAACGGATCGGTCGGAGCGCAACTGTTCGCGGAACCTGGTGAGGATGAACAGCGAATAATCGATCCCAACGCCGATACCCACCATCGATGCGATGTTCTGAGCGAAGAAACTCACTGTCGTCTGCGAGGCAACGATCGAGATGATCCCGAACGAGATCGCCAGCGACACGAGAGCAAGCGAGAGCGGAACCCCGGCGGCGACGATCGAGCCGAAGGCAACAACCAGGATGATCAAGGTTATGGGGAGCGCTATCTTTTCGGCGCGCTCGAGGTCGTGCACCGTCGTGTCCCCGAACGCCTTGTAGAACGGCGCGTCGCCGGCGAGGAAGACCTCGACCCCCGTGCCCTTCGCGGCGTCGGTCAACGCCTTCTCGACATCCGGGCTGTGCTTCAACGCGTCGCTTTGGTTGTCGGTGAGCCCGGCGATCGCGATCATCACGTGCTTGTCGGGCGAGATGAACCGCTCGGGCGCGCTGTAGGGGTCGGCCATCGGGCCGATGCCAGGCGCCTTCGCGAAAGCGGCCTTGATCTTCAGCCATGCCGCGCGGAACTGCGGGTCCGTGGCGAGGAAGGTCTTCGACCGCATGACGAGAAGGTCGCTGAACTCCGCCCGGCCCGTGAATTCTTTCTTCTCGATCTGAGCGAACTGGAACGACTGTGAGCCGGGAACCTCGAAACCGCCTTGCGAGAGGCGATCGTTCAGCTTCTGGAGCGGCATCGACGCGGCGAAGAAGATCGCCAGCCAGGCGATGAGCACCCAGACGCGTCGGCGGTACGCGAACTGACCGAGCCGGTAGAACCGTGACCGGGTCACCGACCGTGCGACGTCTCCGATCTGCGATGCCATGTCTTCCTCCCCCTGTTTCTATCCCGTTCGCAGGGCCGCCAGGGTCAAGGTTCGCAGCCCCTCTATACGACGGCGGAAGTCACTCAGCCGTGACAACTCATCCGAGATCTGCTCTATGCCGATGAAGGCGGCCACGATCGTCTCTGCCATCTGCCGGGCGTCGAGATCCGACCGGACGTCCCCCTCCTCCTGCGCCCGCGCGATCACCTGCGCGGTCACCTCGAACCACTTGGCGAGGTGGTCGCTCATGAGGGGAAGCAGTCGCTCCTCCGACGACAGCTCGAAGCAGAGGCGGCCGACGACCCGCGCCGACGCGTCGGACTCACAGAGGTCGCAGCCGGCGTCGAGCATCGCCTCGAGCTGGTCGATCGCCCGGGTCCGGCCGGCCATCGCCTTCATGGTCCGGCCCATCCAGAGCTCCTGCTTGTCCTGGAACACGGCGACGGCGAGCGCCTCTTTCGAGGGGAAGTGGAAGTAGAAGGCGCCCTTGGTCACGCCGCTGTCGCGCACGATGTCGTTCAGCGAGATACCGCGGTAGCCGTGCTCCGCGAAAGCCGATGCGGCCCCGTCGAGGATGTGCCGGCGCGTGACCTCGGCGCGATCGGTCGCCGGGCCAATGGTCGCAGTCTTGGACGCCACGGCCCGATTCTCATACCGACCGGTCGGTTTGTCAACGCCGAGCTGTCCGACCGCACACCGCGTCCGACCTGCGACTTTCTGCCGCTCAGGGGGGATGAGCGACGAACGTCACACTCGCATTGGGACCTAAGGTGTAGGAGAATGCGGGCAACCGGCAGCGCAGGGGAATGCAGGGGAAAAGGGGCCAGGGATGGCGACGATCCTCGTCGTGGATGAGAACCCCGTCGAACGCCGCGTCATGCGCCTGACTCTGGAGCTGGACGGACACCGCGTCGCCGAGGCGCCCGACGGCAACGAAGCGCTCCAGATCATGGAGAAGTACGACCTCGATCTCGCCGTCGTCGCGATGGACATGCGCGTGCTCGACGGCTACCAGCTCATCACGAAGGCCCGCACTCTTCCCGGGCGCGAACACGTTCAGTTCGTCGCGGTCCTCGAAGGGACGGACGAGAAGGGCCCCGTCGAATCGTTCATGGCCGGTGCGACCGAACTTCTGATCCGGCCGTTCGGCTCGCCCGAGATCCGCACGGCCGTCGAGCACACGACGTCCGCGGACGAGATCGATCTGCGGCAGCGCCTCGTGGGCGTTCAGCTCGAGGCGTACGAGACAGCGATCCGCTTGCAAGAGCAAGCACGTAGCTAACCGCTAGAGATAGCGGAGTTCGGCGCTCTCTTCGTCGTCGACCGAACGCGCGCACGTCGGACAGAACCACCGCGCGTCGAGCGGCGTCCCACACGTCTCGTGCCGGAGCCCTTCCGCGCTGCCGGATTGCGAGGCGCCCCACTGCGCGAGCAACCGCAACGCGCCGGCGAGAGCGCGGCCCGCGGCGGTCAGCTCGTACGCGACGCGCGGCGGCCGGTCTTGGTAAGGCCGCGCGAAGACGACGCCCTCCGACTCGAGTCGCTTCAGCCGCTGCGACAGCACATTCGAGGCGATCCCGGGTAACTCGTCGAGGAGATCGTTGAAGCGGCGCGGCCCGGCTCGCAGCGCGTCCACGACGAGCAGCGTCCAGCGATCGCCGACCCGAGCCACCGCCTGGG
>JBASRP010000039.1:0-2715 GCA_049273905.1 Actinomycetota bacterium | reverse complement strand
ATCCAGCGGCGATCGCCGACGCGCTCGTTCATCGCCGTCGAGCCCTCGATGTCGCTGAACAGCAGCGTGACGGTGCCGTCCGGAGCAGCGTGCGAACGCAGGTCGGGCTGCTCGCGCTCGACGGCCTGCTCGACGCGGTCGATCGACGAATAGACGTCGGTGGGGATCGCGGCGCCGCGCGCCTCGAAGCGCAGCGCGAGCGCGCGCTCTGCGAGCGGCGACATCCCGAGCTCGCGCGCGATCTCGAGGGCGCGATCGAGGTCGCGACCGGCCTGATCGAGGTCGCCTGGTGCCGCGCGACGGATCCGCACATCGGCCATCTCCGTCAGGGATTGCGCGAGGAACGGCCGCGCTCCCATCCGCGCGTGGATCCGATTCGCCATGCCCAGCCTCTCGACGGCGGTATCGAGCCGTCCGGCCGCCGCGTCGAGCAGCGCGAGGTAGTACGCCCCCGCTCCGAACGCATTGACCGCGCCGCCGCCGATGATGTTGCGCTGCTCGTAGGGAAGTAGCGACGCGGCGATCTGGTCCACGAACTCGTAGCGTTCGAGCGCAACCGACACCTGCGTGAGCATCGCCAGCATCATGTTGACGACGAGGCCCTGAGCGAACATCCCTTCGAGTCCGGTCTCCGTCGCTTCCTCGAACGAGCGCACGGCGGCGTCGCGGTCGCCGAGGTGGAGGTAGGCGTACGACAACATGAGCGGGAACCAGACCGTGCGCTGCGAATACGCCGGCGCGATCCGGTTCAGGTTCTCGACGAACTCGTCGAGCTGCTCGCGGTCCCCACGCTGGATCGCCGGAAGGAGCTTCTGTGAGTTGTAGACCTGGATGGCGTCCGGTTCCTGGGCCCGGCTGCCGATCTCGTACGCCTCGCGCGTGTACCGATCGAACTCCTCGAACCGGCCGGCGATCGCGGCCATCGTCGCCTTGCGGGACAGCGCATAGAGCAGGTAGCGGGGGATCCGCGACCCTTCGGCGACGCGCGCGTACTCGTCGACGGCGGAGACGGCGCGCCCCATATCCGGCGTTTCGGTGAGGGCGATGATGCGCCACATCATTCCATCGAGCAGGAGCTCGGTGTCGCCGAGCGGTCGGGCCAGCTCGACGATACGGTCCCCCGCCTCGATCCGTGCTTCCGGCGGATCCGAGAACCACAGGACGTACGCGCGCGTGCTCAAGGCCTCCGCCAGCGCCGCCGGATCGCCGGACGCCTCGGCCGTGGTCACCGCCTCGTCGGCGAGAGCCCGCACCCGCTTGTGATCGCCGAAATACAAAGTCCGCGCCAGCTCCCCGCACAACCGCGACCGTAGTCCGGGATCGTCCTCTCCGACGGCAGCGAGCGCTTGCTCGAGGATCGCCGCCCGTTTCTCGTCCACGAATCCGAAGCTTGCGCCGGCCCGAAGACCGATGGCCGCTTCGGCCAGCAGCCGCGCGTCGCCGGTCGCGCGGGCGAGGTCGGCGGCGTCGAAGAACGCGTTGCGCGCCGATTCCACGTCGCCCGCCCGGCGGTTGGCTTCACCCAGATCGAGCAGGAGCTTGCCGCGGTGTGCCGGATCGCCGGGCGCCAGCTCGAGCGCCTCGAGCGCCATGCGGTAATGCTTCGTCGCTTCCTCGTAGGCGAGTTGCGACAGAGCGCGCGTGGCCGCTTGTTCGGCGTAGCTCACGGCCTTGGCGACGTCGCCGCCGGGCGAGGCTTCGAGGAAGTGATACGCCAGCTCGGCGAGGTGCGGTTCCGGCGCGTCCTTGTAGAGCGACTCGAGAACCTCGCCGATCCGACGATGCAGTCCGACGCGACGTGTCGTCGGGATCTCCTCGTACAGGGTCTCGCGGATCAGTGCGTGCGAGAAGGCGTAGCGGTCGCGCGTCCGCGGCGCCTCGCCGACAACGCGCGCGCCCACCGCCTCCTCGATCGCGTCGGTGACCGCGTCCGCGTCGAGGTCGCTGACGGCTTGCACTACGCCGAGCGCGAACTCGCGTCCCACGACGGACGCGATCTGCAGCAGCGCGTTGGACGGCTCGGAGAGCTGATCGAGGCGCCGGCCGACGACCTCGCGCACGCTCTGCGGGACGCTGATACTCCAGGACCCGCCGGCCGGCTTCTCCAATCGCCCCTCGCTCACCAACAAGCGCACGCACTCGGCGACGAAGAACGGGTTGCCCTCCGTCTCGCGGTGCACGGCGGCGACGAGCTCCGGAGGCGGCTCCATGCCACTCGACA
This sequence comes from Actinomycetota bacterium, assembly GCA_049273905.1. GTDB lineage: Bacteria > Actinomycetota > AC-67 > AC-67 > AC-67 > JBASRP01. The sequence continues at coordinate 494 of JBASRP010000039.1, read as the reverse complement.
TCTCGATGTAGCGCGCGACGTCGACTTCGGTGAGCCCGCGCAGAACGACGCGGCTCGACACCTGCTCGCGGTTGAGCTCGGCCAGCGCTTGCGCGAGCGGGTGCTGACGCCGCAGCTCGACATCGCGATAGGTGCCGAGGATCAACAGGCGGCTCGTGCGCATCTCGCGCGCGAGGAACTGGAGCAGCAGAAGCGACGGCTTGTCCGCCCAGTGCAGGTCGTCGAGCACGACGACGAGCGGCTGCGCCTTCGAACCGTTGCGCAGGAAGGTCGCGATCGAATCGAAGAGCCGGAAGCGCGCTTGTTCGGGATCGAGGGCGGGCGGCTCGGCCAGGCCGGGGATCCGCTCCCGGATCTCGGACGCGATCTGCGCGATCTCGGCGGCGCCCTGTGTGCCCATGACGGAGACGATGCTGTCGGCGTCGCGCTCGTGGATGTACGACCGGATCACCTGGACCCACGGCCAATACGGCGGCGCGCCCTCGCCCTCGTAG
>JBASRP010000029.1:0-2478 GCA_049273905.1 Actinomycetota bacterium | reverse complement strand
ACGAGCTCGCGCAAGACCTGACCGCGTTCCTCACCGAGCGCCTCGCGAAGTACAAGATCCCGCGCTCGTTCGACTTCATCGACGAGATGCCGCGCGACCCGAACGGCAAGCTCTACAAGCGCAAGCTGCGCGACCCCTACTGGCAGGGCCGCGAGCGGGCGATCTAACGATGGCCGAGACGAAGGTTCTCTCTGCGCTCCACGTCCTCGAGTATCCGTACAAGCGCAGCGTCGGGAAGGTGATCGGCCGCTTCCTGACCGGGCTGCGCGACAAGCGTTTCGAAGGCATCCGCGCGAGCGACGGCCGCGTGCTCGTCCCGCCGGTCGAGTACGACCCGCTGACCGCGCAGGAGTTGAGTGAGTTCGTGGAGGTCGGGCCCGGCGGCGTCGTGACGAGCTGGACGTGGCTCGCCGAGCCGCGCTCGAACAACCCGCTGCAGAAACCGTTCGCGTGGGCCTTGATCAAGCTCGACGGCGCCGACACCGCGTTGCTTCACGCGGTCGACGCCGGCGACGCGTCGAAGATGAGCACGGGGATGCGCGTACGGCCGCGCTGGCGCGAGGAGCGCGCCGGGCACATCCTCGACATCGAGTGCTTCGAGCCGGAGGCCTGATGAGCGAGCCGGTCGAGATCATCCAGACCCCGATCCGCCTCGAGTACCAGTACACGCCGGGCACGTCGCGTTCTCGCTACCTCAACGGGCTCATGGACGGGAAGATCCTCGGAGAGCGGTGCGAGCGCTGCCACAAGGTGTATGTCGGTGGCGGGAGCGGCGCGTGCGCGCGCGACGGTATCCCGATGTCGGACGTGGTCGAGCTGCCGCACAGGGGAACCGTCACAAGCTTTTGCATCGTGAACGTGCCGTTCGCCGGCGCGACCGTCGAGATCCCCTACACGATGGCGGCGATCCTGCTCGACGGCGCAGACATCCCGATCAACGGTCTCATCCAGGAGATCTCCGCGGATAAGGTGAGCATGGGGTTGCGCGTCGAAGCGGTGTGGGTGCCCGAGGCGGAACGGACGTACACCGACACGATCAGGCACTGGCGCCCGACCGGCGAGCCGGATGCGCCGATCGACGACGTGCTCAAGAGGATGCGCGCCGATGCGTGACGTCGCGATCGTTTCGTTCGCGCAGTCGAAGAGCGTGCGCGCCGAGCCTGTTCAGAACGAGGTCGAGATCTTGATGCCGGTGATCGCGAAGGCGGTCGCCGATTCTGGGATCCCACCGAAAGAGATCGGCTTCACGTGCTCGGGCTCGGCCGACTACCTGGCCGGGCAGCCGTTCGCGTTCGTGTACGGCCTCGAGGCGATCGGCGCCTGGCCGCCGGTCCGCGAGTCGCACGTGGAGGCGGACGGCGCGTGGGCGCTCTACGAGGCCTGGGTTCTGATGCAAGAGGGGGAGATCGACTCGGCCCTGATCTACGGCTTCGGAAAGTCCTCCCCGGGTTCTCTGCGGGATGTGCTGACGCGCCAGCTCGACCCCTACTACCTCGCGCCGCTCTGGCCGGACGCGATCTCACTCGCTGCGCTGCAGGCGCGCGCGCTGCTCGACGGCGGCTCGTACACCGAGCGCGACATGGCCGAGGTGGCTGCCCGCAGCCGGCGCGACGCGAAGAGCAATCCAAACGCGCAGCTGACGGGAGATTTCGACGTCGACGGGATCCTCAAAGAGCCGTACATCGCCTCGCCCTTGCGTCATTCCGACTGCGCGCCGATCTCCGACGGCGCGGCGGCTGTGGTCCTCGCCGCCGGCGATCTCGCGCGGAAGGTGAGCAAACGACCGGCGTGGATCCGGGGCATCGACCACCGCGTCGAGCCGCACTACCCGGGTGTGCGCGACCTGACGACGTCCCCGTCGACGAAGACGGCGGCCGAAGGCGCCGGCGTATTCAACGGTCCGATCGACGTCGCGGAGCTGTACGCGCCGTTCACGCACCAGGAGCTGATCCTGCGCGACGCGCTCGGCCTGGCGAAGCCGAACGGCACGAAGATCAACCCGTCGGGTGGCGTGCTCGCGGCGAACCCGATGATGGCCGCCGGCCTGATCCGGATCGGCGAGGCCGCGACCCGGATCTCGCGCGGTGACGCGAACCGCGCCCTGGCGCACGCGACGAGCGGGCCGTGCTTGCAGCAGAACCTCGTCGCCGTCCTGGAGGGCGAGTGATGGAACGGACCGCCGTCGTCGGCATCGGCCAGACGAAACACGACACCGCGCGCGAGGACGTCTCGATCGCGGGGCTCGTGCGCGAGGCGGCGCGGCGCGCGCTCGACGACGCGAACATGGACTGGGGCGACATCGACGCCGTCGTGCTCGGGAAAGCGCCCGACATGTTCGAGGGTGTAATGATGCCCGAGCTGTACTTGGCCGACGCCCTCGGCGCCGTCGGCAAGCCGCTGCTCCGCGTGCACACGGCCGGCAGCGTCGGCGGCTCGACCGCCGTCGTCGCCGCGCACCACGTGGCCTCGGGCTTGTAC
>JBASRP010000024.1:0-9951 GCA_049273905.1 Actinomycetota bacterium | reverse complement strand
CCGCCACACGATGTGGATGATGAACTCGGGATCGTCGTAGATCGGTTGCAGGTACGGTCGGTCCCGCACGTGCTCCGGCGGCTTCACGGTGTGCAGGATCGCGTCGAGCGACGCGCCGTCGTTCATCATCTCCACGGTCGCGTCGTGGATGTGCTCGAGCAGGTCCGCCGTGTCGCTCAAGGTCTGACGGATGCGGTCGGCCCCGACGACCGGGAAGCCGTGGCCGGGCAGCAGCATCTCGGGCTCGAGCGCGATCATCTCGCGAAGCGCGCGGGCCCAGTCGCCGGGATAGCGCTGAACCTTCTGCGGGTTGCCGCAGTTCGGCGTTCCCCAGATGAACATGTCGCCGCAGCAGATGAGCCTCCGACCCGGGATCCACGTCCAGGTGTGATCGTCGGTCTCGCCGCGCGCGTGGTGCATCTCGAAGCGTTCGCCGCCGACCTCGAACGCGTGCACGTCGCGGTACGTCTGGTCCGGGTAGCGGTACTCGACCGGCCAATCCAGTTGCATCAAGCCGAACTGCCGCCGGTTCACCCACGCGTTGTACCCGGCGGTGAGGATGTACCGGTCGAAACGCGGCCCGACGTTCTCGTGCGCGTACACCGTGGGTGCCGGCCATCCGTTCGCGCGCGATTCCTCCTCGAACGGCGGCGTCCCGAAGATGTGATCGACGTGGCCGTGCGAGTACACCGCGGCCGCCAGCGGCTCCTTCGACCATCCGCGGATCCTCTCGTGGATCGTTGTCGCCATGAAGAAGATGCCGGTGTCGCAGAGCACAAGGCCGTCGCCGGTCGCGATCGCGTGGACGTTGGCGAGGCTGGTCAGCGTCGCGAGGCCGTCACCGATCTCGGTCAGCGCGCCGCTGGCGGCCCACGGCGAGGAGAACGGGTTGTGTTCTTCGATCGCGAGGTCCCCGCGCCAGACCCGATCCGCAACGTCAAGCAACCCCTCGGCCACGACGACCTCCCCGCTCGGCGACGCGGTCAGGGTACGGCGCGGAGGTTCAGTCCGGCACGTCGACGCGCGGCTTCGCGGGCCCGGCCGGCTTCTTCGGGTAGCCCGGGGCGACGAGGCTCTTCACCTTGTCCCGCCGGTGCTTCCCCGGGAACGCCGCCCGCTCGGCGGCGTCGAGGGCCTCGCGCGGCGAATCGGCATCGAGCGTCACGACCCGGGACGCTTTGATCTCGACGATGACGCGGTAGCGCATGGTGCTGCGCATTATTCGCGGCGATACGGAAAGGCGCCAGACAGCGTTGTTCCGGTTTCCCCGAACTTCTCCGCGATCCCGGCGTGACCGGTCCTGCCCACCCGAACGCTTACGAAAAAGACGACGGGGGCCGGGCTCGGGGGTGCGGCAGGACGGTGCTTTGCGGCATGCCCTGACCGCGGGGGGGCCCGACCCACCGTCGCACCCGCCACTTTCGGCGTTTTCGCAGCCACTTCCTACAGGACCAAGGTCTAAACGGAATGCGTCGTCGGTCATACCGACGGCGGGAGTTGATTGTCGATCGCGAGCTCGCCACCCAAAGACGCGACCGCTCGAACGATATGGGGGGCTCCGGGGGCGGGACTCGAACCCGCAACCTACGGATTAGCAGTCGGTCCCGCCGAACCTATGCAGCACCCGCGCCCGACCTGGGAAACGCCCAACCGATGTAGCAGTCCCCTTCTCTCGAGGTTTCGGCAGTGGTAGGTCGCCTCCGATTCGGATTCAGGGGCAGCGGGCCCTACGGAACTCGCCCTCATTCGGGCTTCGGGACCCTCGACGGGATCGCCATCATTGACGAGTTAATCGCTCGAATGGGCCCCTAGAAGAAGCACTTGCCCCAGAAGGACTTGCCAACTCCAGCAACGGCCGAGGGGCAGCCCTCGGGTGCTGGCATTTCACTGTGAGCAAGATGACACAATTGCCCCATTGAAACTCACTCGGTCGCCTGGGAGAGTGGCTCCCGGGGGATGAAACCGCGTAGCGCAGCACTCGCCGCACTGCTCTGTTTCGGCGTGCCCGGTGCGTCGATCGCCGCGGGTCCGGCGTCGATCGCGACCGCCTTGCAGCGCCACGCGGCCTCGCAACAGCGCGGCGTCGACATGCTGATCAACGTGGACTATCAACGGCGGTTCGCGCCCCTGCTGATCGACTACCTCGCCGACGCCGACCCGCGCGTCGAGACGGATCCTTACCTCCTCGATTACCCCGCCTCGGGCCGCGCGAACGTTCAGACGATCGAGTACCCCAACCGCTACGGTGCGACGATCCGCGGACACATCTGGATCCCGAACACGCCGTTCACCGATCCAGTGACGAACGCGACCGGCAACGGGCCATTCCCGGCGGTGATCTTCGTCAACGGCGCCGGGACGCGGGAGACCCCGTACTGGTCGACTGCGCAGACGTTGGTCGAGAACGGCTACGCGGTCATGACATGGGATCCGCAAGCGCTAGGCCTGTCGGAGGCGAACCCGGAGGCCCAGTACTGCGATCCGGACGGCGCCTGGCACGATCCGCAGGAGCTCGGGGTGCGCGAGCAAGGCCCGTGCGCGGGGCAGCCCGGGGAGCCGCCGCCGCTCACGTTCGCGGAGGCGCCCGTGGAAACGGCTCTCGCTCCGGTATTGGCCGCCGGCGGAGGCATCGGCGGAGGCGCGGCGTTCTACGCCGATAATCAGATCGTGGGCGTCGACTGGGAGACGGCCTCCGCGTCGTACGACTCCGCGCGGGCACCGTTCGTTTTCGGTGCGTTCGATGCCGTCGCGTGGCTGCTCTCGAGCGCCAATCCGCAACGTACCTTGATCGACGCGACACGTATCGGGATCGTCGGACATTCCCTCGGCGCCGATGCGGCGCTGAACGTCGGCAACGGCGATCCGCTGCACCGGTTCGGCGCCGTCGTCACCTATGACTCGGCGGCGCGAATGCTCCCAGCGGTGACACCAAGCGTGCCGACGATGGTGCAAGCCTCGGATCACGAGGTCGAGATCGGGCCCTACCTCTCGGCACCGGACCGGAGCGACGTGCCCGTCGTGTGGCAGACGGAGTCGCTCGCTGCCTCCGGGGTCGACCACATGTCGCTCGTGCTCGCCGCGACCGGCCACGGGAACTGGGCCTACAACCCCGATCCGCTCATCCATCCGTACGCCGCGCCGATGGCGACCTCTTCGAGGTACGGGGAACGCGCCGGCCTGTACTTCGCGCTCGCGTGGTTCGACCGCTACCTGAAGGGAGCCGACACGCCGTTCGTGCGCGGCGACGAGGCGGCCCAGCAGGCCGATGCCGTTCAGCGGTTGCTCGCGCCCGCCTTCGACGAATCCGTTGATCGGACAGCGATCGAAGTCGGGATGCTGGATCCCGCCACGGGAGGCAACGCGCCGTACCTCATTCAGGGGCGCTCGATCCGCGCAGAACTCTCTGACTACTTCACGTCGTCCTACGCCTTCGACGGCCGCGCGTGCGCCGACGTCAAAACAGGCTGCGGTTCGCCATAGTGGCGGCGGCGGTGAAACCGCTGCAAGAAGGGCTCCGGGGGCGGGACTCGAACCCGCAACCTACGGATTAACAGTCCGCCGCGCTGCCAATTGCGCCACCCCGGAATGGGTTCGCGGAGTATAGCGCGGGCCGATCTCGGTACCTGGCGACGGTTGGTACTCGGCGTGTGCCCCACTCTGCTCGCATCGTTATGCTGTCACGCAACACCTCGTTCGAGGACGATGCTCCCAAAGCACGGTCATCGTGCAGAACCCGACGCAGATTCTGATGGTGGAGGAGAGTGCGCGCAGTGGAATCGGGCAAAGGAGGCGAACCACCGCAGGAGCGTGCTCTGGGCGCCCGCGCATCCGAAACCCGAGACAGACTCCTCGAAGCCGCGGAAGAGGTCTTCGGTCGACTCGGGTTCCACGACGCATCGATCGTTGAGATAACCCAGAAAGCACAGGTCGGCCTCGGCACGTTCTATCGCTACTTCGACAGCAAGGTCGGTGCTTTCCGCGATCTCGTCAGGACGCGTCGCGACGAGTTACGGCAAGCGGCCAAGGACGCTGCCGCGGCGCATACGACGCAACGGGACATGTTGCGCGCTGCTTTCGGGGCCTTCTTCGCCGGGATCGCCGAACACCGCGGAGCGTTCCGGCTTATCAGGGAGGCAGAGTTCGTCGATCGAGCTCTCGTTCTGGAGCTCTATGAGTTTCCGGCCCAGGATTTCCGCGAAGGCGTGGAGGCCGCGATGGCGGCAGGGGCGCTCCCGGACGGCGACGCCGAGATGCTGGCGTGGTGCGCCTCGGGGATGGCCGAGTTCGTCGCGTTGCGCTGGATCGTCTGGGGAGAAGGCGGGCTGAGTGACACCGGCCTCAACTCATTCGTCGATGCGATGCTCCGCCTGGTGGGTTCTCCCGAGACGACTTCCAGCTGATCTGATCAGCTTTCGAGAGCCTTGCGGGCCTCGATGTGGATGCTCTCGAGCGCGGCTTGATACTGGCGCAGCCGGGCTTCGAGTAGCGCGGCCTGCTGCTCGGCCTCGGCGAGCCGTGTGAGCGCTTCCTCGAGGCTGATCGCGCGTGTGTGATCCTCCGGACCGTCCGCCATCATGGCTTTCTCCCCGCTAGGTGCCGCCGCCTCGGTCCCCAGAACATCCTTGCGAGCGTGCCCGATAAGCCTGAGTTGCCCCGATTCCTTCTAGTCATATCAGAATCGGTCATTCCTTTCCCGGCTAGGCAACAGACTCGCCGGAGATGGCCTGGTTAAAGCATTCCAAAGAGCTCGATTGCCCTATCAAGAATCGCCGAACTCCGTCGAATAGTGAACCAGTGTTCAATCGGCGGGGATGAAGGGGCGAAAGAGTTATGAATAGGCGCAGGTTCTGGTGGTTGCTGCTCGCGATCGGGCTGTTGGCGGGCGCGCCGTGGGCGGTTACGCACGCGGTCTGGACGGACTCGCAAGCCGTGACGGGCAACACGTTCTCGACGGGGTCGGTCGACATCTCGACGTCGCCGACGTCCGCGCTCGTGACACTCTCGGGGATGGTGCCGGGCGACAAGGTCACTGCGCCGCTCACAGTGCAGAACGCGGGCACGTTGCAGCTTCGCTACGCGATGTCGACGGGGATCTCGGGCAGCACCACTCTGTCCGACGGACTCGAGCTTCAGGTCAAGAGCGGCGTCACGACGTGTTCGAACGCGGCCTTCGACACGGACGGCACGTCGCTGTACAACTCGACGCTGACCGGTGGTGCGATCGGTAGCTCTGCGCAGGGCGGGCAGGCCGGCGACCGCACGCTCAACGCGAGCGCGAGCGAGGTCCTCTGCTTCCAGGTTCGCCTCCCGTCGAACGCGAGCAGCACGCTCCAGGGTTTGACGACCACGGCGACGTTCACCTTCGCCGCGGAGCAAACGACGAACAACCCGTAGAGCCTTACTCCGGGTGGGTCCACTTCTTGCGGACCCACCCGGGGTTTCCTTCTTGAGGGGGAGAGATGAAGACGCTCACGCGAGGCGCCGGAGTGATCATGTGGGCCGCCGCCGGACTGGTGGCCCTCGCCCTCGCCGCGACGTTCGTGCCGACTTTCTTCGGTCTCGAGACGATGATCGTCGCCAGCGGCAGCATGGGTCGCACGATGCCGGTGGGCTCGGTCGCGCTCACGCGTGAAGCCGACGTCCGCTCGATCGGCGTCGGCGACGTCATCACGTTCCGCCACCGCGGCACCGAGGGAACCACGACGCACCGCGTCGTTGCCGTGAAGGAAGAGGCGGGGCAACTGCTCTTCACGACGCGCGGCGACGCCAACCGCTCGGTCGACCCGGAACCTGTCGTCGCGTCGGAGCGCATCCATCGCGTCGAGTACGTCGTGCCGGAAGTCGGCTACGTCGTGCGCTACGCGCGCAGTTCCCTCGGGGTGCTTCTGCTGATCGTCCTGCCGGTGGCCGGGCTCGCGCTCGACCGCAAGCGTTCGCGCAAGAAGAAGCGGCCCTCGTCCGTCGATCTGGATGTTGGATGGTCGGCGACGACCTTCCGCCTCATCACCGCCGCACCGGAGGCGCTCGGGAAGACCGCTACGGGGTGATCGCGTGCGCAAGGCGTCCGTCCTCGGCGTCGCGCTCCTGATCACCGGAGTCTCGGCCACAGCGGCGTACGCGGTCTTCCAGGCGAGCCGAGCCGTCCCCTCAAACTCGTTCAGTACTGCTGCCGACTGGTCTCCGCCGACGACGTCCTCATCCGTGATCGCCAAGACGACGGCGGGCTCGGCCGGGTACATCAAGCAAGGCGCCACCTACTACGTCTACGCGAACGTGACCGACAATGGGAATCCGGCGAGCGGCGTGTCGACGGTGCAGGCGAACGTGAGCACGATCACGACCGGCCAGACGGCGGCGACGCTGACGGCCGGGTCGTACACCGTCGACGGAACGGCGTATGGCTACCGGACGTCATCACTCACCGCCAACGGGTCTCTTACGGCCGGCAACTACACCTACGCGATCACGTCGACCGACAGCGGGGGCCACTCCGCCACACAATCCGGATTCACCGTGACCGTCGACAACACGGCGCCGTCGGCGTCGGATATCCAGACCGCGAATGGCGGGTCCATAGCCGGCCGAGCTCAACAGAGCGACACCATCACGTTCACGTTCTCCGAGGCGATCGACCCGGCATCGATCCTGGCCGGCTGGACGGGTGCGTCGACGAACGTCGTGGTCCGGCTGAACGATGGAGGTCTTATCGCGAACGACACCGTCGCTATCTACAACGCGGCGAATACCTCGCAGCTACCGCTGGGGAGCGTCGACCTGGGCCGGACCGATTACACGTCGAGCAACCGGACGTTCGGGGCCACGAGCACGGCGTCGACGATGGTGATGTCCGGCGCGTCGATCACGATCACCCTCGGCACCCAGAGCGGGGCCGCGACGACGGCGGGAGCGACGGGCACGATGAGCTGGACGCCGTCTGCAACGGCGAAGGACCGCGCGGACAACGCGATGTCCACGACGGCGCGCAACGAGACGGGAACGGCGGATAAAGAGTTCTAAGCGAGGGCCTTCAGATCCACGTCTTCGTCGCGCAGCTTCTCTTCAGGGATGGGTTTCCGGGCTTTGATGAGGCCCATCGACCGGCGCAGCTCCCTGCCGCGGTTGAGCGCGACGGCGGCGTCGACGAGTCCGTCCTTGATGTAGAAGGCGACGAACGACCGGTCCTCGAGCGAGCCGCGGATCACGAGCGAGTCCCACTCGCGATGGTGTCCCGCGTACTGGAGGTTCGCGTCGTACTGGTCGGACCAGAACCAGTGGATCTCCGTATAGGGCTCAGTGGCCCCGAGGATGCTCTTCGCGGCGTGGGCCCCGTGACGCATCGCGTTCTGCCAGTGCTCGACGCGCATCTGCCGGCCGAAGATCGGGTGATAGTGGTTCGCGACGTCGCCTGCCGCGTACACGCCCTCGACGTTCGTCCGGCAGAACTCGTCCACGACGATGCCGTTGTCGACGGCGATGTCGGTGCCGGCGGCGACGTCGGTCGCCGGGTCGATGCCGACGCCGTAGACGACGATGTCACACGGCAGTCGCTTGCCGGACTTCGTGACCGCGGCCTCGACGCGTCCCGACCCCTCGAACCTCTCGACGATCTCGTCGAACATCAGTGTCACGCCGTTGTCGGCGTGCAGAGATCCCATCGCTGCGCCGATGTCGGCGCCGAGCACGCGGAACAGGGGGGTGGGGGCCGGTTCGACGGCCGTGACCTCGAGCCCGAGAGACCGCAGCGACGCCGCGACCTCGGCGCCGATGAACCCCATACCGACCACGACGGCTGCACGCGCGTTCTTCGCCGCCTCCTTGATCCGATTCGAATCCTCGAGGTACCGGAGCGACAAGATGCCCTCGAGGTCCGCACCAGGCGACGACAAGAGCCGGTTGCGGCTCCCCGTCGCGATCAACGCGGCGTCGTAGGGGACGCGCTCGCCGCCCGGGAGGACGACGGCCTTGTCCTTCGTGTCGATCGTCTCGGCGCGAACGCCGAAGCGCGTATCGATCTTGTTCTCGTCGTACCAGGCGGCCGGCTTCACCCACGCCTTCTCGAAGTCCGACTCGCCGCGCAGGTACTCCTTCGACAGCGGCGGACGCTCGTAGGGCGCATGGTCTTCGGCGCCGATCAAAGTGATCGATCCGTCGAATCCTTCGGAGCGCAGCGCGACGGCCGCCGAGCCTCCGGTGAGGCTCGCGCCGACGATCACCACTCGGTCGGGCAGCCGGTCGGGCATGCGGGCCAGTCTACGGGCGAGGCTCCCTCCCTGCCGACCGGAGGGTCTCCACCCGTGACCCTTGCCTCGAGTCCCACTAGGGTACGAACAGCATCGAGACGACGAACCACGAGGAGGCCACGCATGTGCTTGTCCTGCGGGTGCGGAGAAGCCGACGCGAACCACGGCGATCCGCGGAACATCACGACGAAGGTTGTCCAGGAGGCAGGCGGGATCGAGAGCCTTTCACAGCAGCAGCTGCAAGACGCCGCCGACTCGGCGGAGATCCCCGTCGAAGAGGTCGTCGAGAACATCAAAGCCACGGCCAAGTAGCCGAGCCGACGAAGGGGGGACACGATGCCGGGAATCCAGATGCGAGCGCCCGACGGGCGCCGGTGGACGCTTAAGGAGCTGATCCAGGGGAAACCGCTGGGCGCTCCAAGCCACTCGATGGTGATCCACTTCCCCGTGGCCTTCTACGTCGGGGCCCTCGCGTTCGACATCATGTCGCGTGTCGGCAACTTCGCCGATTCCGCGCCCTTGGCCGCCACGTGGCTGATCATCGGCGCGTTCGGGTTCACGGTCCTCGCCGTCGGCACGGGGTTGATCGACTACTTCACCATGGTCGCCGGATCGACCAAACGGAAATGGGCCACACGCCACATGCTGTTCCAGTTCACCGCGTTCGGGTTCTTCGTCGTGAACCTGATCGTCCGCTACAGCGATCGGTACATCAAGGACGCCAAGCCGCTGTGGATCATCCTCGACGCGGTCGGCGTCGCGTTCATGCTCGTCGGTCAGTGGCTGGGCGGAGTGCTCGTGTACGAGCTCGGGATGCGGGTCAGCACCGCGGAGCGCGCCGAGGCGCGCATGCAGCAACAGGGGTAGCTCAGGCCGCGGCCTGGCGCAGGATCTGCTCGCGCGCGGCGGGCGTGAGGCGGGCGCGTTCCTTCTCGGTCAGGCCACCCCAGACGCCGAAGCGCTCGTTGCGCTCGATCGAGAAAGCGAGGCAGGCCACCCGCACGGGGCAGGTCGCACAGAAGCTCTTCGCGACCGCGGCCTCCTCCTCGGTCGGGGGGAAGAACAGCTCGGGATCTGCCCCGCGACAGGCGCCTTCCGCCTGCCAGGAGTAGTCCGCACCAAGCGGCCGCTCGAGCGGCTGCTCGCTCTGTTCTGCTGCCGGTTTCCGTGCCATCAGGTCTCCTCTTGAATGGTTCCCGGGCCGGCCGCCGGGGAATCTGCCTATCCTCCTCGACGACGACGACACGATCCCCTTCGAAGGCTGAAACGCCCTCCGACCAGGGTTTCTTCCCGTCTCCCGCGGTGGTCTTTTCACGATGGGCTGCGCTATCGTCCCGGCCGTGAGCGGCCACCGGAACAGCCCATGAGTACCCCCTCGATCCCGCGGCGGTTCCTGGCCACGCTGGAGCCCATCACGAGCATGATCTTCTTCAGCCCGGAGGCGTTCGCGAACTACGAGGCCCTCGGGCTCGACGGATGGTCGGGCTACTTCTGCTCCCGCGCCGCCCCGATGGGTGCCGTCTCGCCGGAGGTCGTCGTCGCGACCTTCTACAACTTCAGCCCCGACATCGTGCGCCCGAACGTTCGCTGGGACCTCGCCTCGCCCGAGCAGGTCCTGCAGGCGCGACATGAGGGCGCCCGGGCGACGCTGGAGCGCGTCTTCGTCGACGGCGAGCGCCCGGCCGGGCTCGACCGCGCCCTGGAGCTGTTG
>JBASRP010000474.1:0-2096 GCA_049273905.1 Actinomycetota bacterium | reverse complement strand
CGGCGCCCTGCAGCGTTTCGCCGGCGACATCGGCGAGGCGTACGGAACCGTTCGGCGCTTCCGCTGGGTCGCGAAGGCGTACGATCCGAACACCCGAACGCGGTTCGCCGACCTCTCCTTCTCGCATGTCCAAGCCGTGGCCGGGTTGCCCGACAAGCTCGCCTGGCTCGAGCGCGCGGAGCGCGGCTCGTGGAGCGTCGACCGCCTCACCCGCGAAACACGGAACTCTCGCACCTCTCCCAAGGCAAAGCGCGTGGAGGATCCGCTGCCTGGGCTGCGCCGTTCGCTCGACGGCGCGCGACGATGGATCGAACCGGCGTCTCTGCTCGACGACGTCGCGCTGGGTGAGGCCGGCCGCGACTGGCTGGCCGACGAGCTCGACGCGCTCGCCGAGAGCATCGGCCGCCTGCGCGAGCGCGTGCATCGCGCGACACAGAGATCGGAAGCGCTGAAGAGCGCGAAGGTGGCACGCGTGCGCGCGACGAAGGCGAAGCCCTCCCGGAAAGCCGCCGCGCCAGACGGCGGCAAGTCGCGTAACACCGCGCTCAAAGCCCGCGCGATCGGGCGCTAGAGCGGCTCGTTCTCTCCCTGCTTGTCGAGCAGCCGCGCGATCAGGTTCTTCTGCACTTCCACGGTTCCCGCGCCGATCGCCAACCCGCGCACGTCGCGGAACATCCGCTCGACGGCGAACTCGCGTGTGTAGCCGTAGCCTCCGTGGATCTGGATCGCTTCGTTGGCAACCTCTTGCGCGACGACGTTCGCGTACCACTTGGCCTTCGCCACGTAGATCGGCGAGGGCTCGTGGATGCCGTTGATCTCCTCGCCGCTGATCGCCGCGCGCCACACCATCAGCCGGGCGGCGTCGACCTTCGTCGCCATCTCGGCGAGCTTGTGCTGGATCGCTTGGATATCGATCAAACGCTGCTTGCCGATCATGCGCTCCTGCGCGTAGCGGATCGACTCGTCCAAGGCGCCCGACGCGACCCCGACGCACATCGCCGAGTTCCCGAGCCGCTCGTGGTTGAACTGCGCGAGGATCGTGCGGATCGCCCGCCCCTCGGGATCGCCTTCGAGTAGCACGTCCTCGTCCGCGACCGGTGTGTCGTCGAACGCGATCTCCGCTTCCGCCGCGCCGCGCAGCCCCATCTTCTTGTGCACCTTCGACACCGTCACACCCGCCGCGTCGGCGGGAACCATCACGGCACCGAGCGCGCGCGACGGGTCGTCAGCCGGGAACCGCGTGACCACGAAGTACGCTCCGGCCTTGTGCCCGCCGGTCACCATGTTCTTGTAGGCGTCGAGCCGCCATCCGCCGTCGATCCGCTTGAGGCGGGCGCGCATGTCCATCGCCGCCGACCCGGCGTCGGGCTCGGTCATGCCGATGCCGACGAGGCACTCCCCGGATGAGATCCGCGGCAGGTACCGCTCCTTCAGGTCTTCACTGCCGAACGCGGCGATCGCGCGCGGCGGTCCGTTCAGGAACAACTGGCACACGACCGCCGTCGACAGACAGACGCGCGCGATCTGCTCGAGCACCAGCGCCGACTCGAGGTCGCCGAGCCCCAGCCCGCCGTACTTCTCCGGGACCGTCAGGCCGGTGAGTCCCTGACGTCCGAGGATCTCGAGGTTCTCGGAGGGGAATTCTTCGTTCTCGTCCCAGCGCGCGGCGCGCGGCCGGAACTCCTTGTCCGCCAGCTCGCGCGTGGCGCGGCGGAGCTCTCGTTGCTCGTCGGTCAGGGTGAAGTCCACGGCGCCAGAGTACCCGGCTCGCTCTAGCCGTTGGGAATCGTGACGATCTTGCCGTCCACCGGCGACGTCACCAACTCCTCGAAGACGGCGGGGATCTCGTCGAGCGGAACCCGGCGCGTGATGATCCGCGCGATCTCCGGATCGGCCACCAGCATCGCGGCCGAGGCGACGAAGTCGGCGGGGCTCGAGGCGATGCTCCCGACGACAGAGATCTCGCGCGCGACCCACGGCAGCGTCATCACTGTCGACTCGGCGATCGGAACGCCGAGGAGCGCGACGCGCCCGCCCGCGCCCGCGAGGTTCGTGGTCTCCTGCAACAGGTCGGCCCGGCCGGTGCACTCGAACAC
>JBASRP010000454.1:0-11014 GCA_049273905.1 Actinomycetota bacterium | reverse complement strand
AACGAGAGGTGCACCTTCGACACAGTGTTGAACTTGTCGTTAAGGATCAGCGCGACGTCGCATTCGTACATGAGCGCGGACGAACCCCGGAGATGATGGAGACGCAGACGGCGCGACTGCAGACCTTCCTTGTCGGCCGCGACGACGCTGATGATCGGGATCTTGTATCCGAGCGCCATGTCTTTGAGCGATTCGGTCACGCGCGTGATCTTCTCCGCCTCGACCTCGGGCTCCGGATGCATCGCAACCTTCTGGAGGTAGTCGACGACGAGCACGATGTTGCCGTGCGGATCGGCCTTCCTTCGATCGGCGACCATCTGCTCCAGCTTCTCGATCGTCGTGTGTGCGCTCGACGCACGAACGAGCCACAACCGCGTGCCGTACGACTCGACGTGTTCGTACGCGCGCGAGATCATCCCCTCGCCTTGCAGAACGTCGGTGAGGCTGCGGTTGCTTCCGGACGCGATCTCCTGGATCCCGAGGCGCATCGCTTCCAGCTCGGTGTCGTACTCGCTCGCCTGCGGTAGCTCGCCGAGCTCGAGAGCGAGCAGCCGGCCGAGCATCGCGGACTCTTCGTGTTCGTAGCAGGCGTAGATCACTGTGCCGCCGGCAAGCGCGATGTTGCGCGCCCACTGCAGCGCCACGATCGTCTTCCCGACACCCGGCGCTCCGCCGACGAGCACCAGATCACCGGCGCGCACTCCGCCTCCGAGCGTGTGATCGAGAGCTTGGAAGCCCGTCGGGATCGGTACGAATGTTTTGCCCTCGCCGGAGCGGAGTTCCTCATCCAATCCCGCGAGAACACTGAAAACCGTCTTCGGCGCAGTGGACGACCGCCTGATCGCCGCAGCTTGGTCCGTCTTCAGTTCTGCCATAGCGCAACCACCTCTCGATGTCCCTTATGTATTCCTCGGCTGAGGGTACGGCCTCCTCGATGGTGTCGCTATCAAGTCTCGGGAAACAGGACGTGAGTCCTAACCCTCTGAGCCGCCTGTCGCGAAATGCTGCCCGGAGGCCTCATTGTGCAGGCATTTTGAGTGACTACCATGCGTGGTGCCTCATTCGCAGGGCTCAACCCCGCACACAACACGTCCGAAAGTAGCGGGGACGAGAAGTGGGTGGGGAGAGGCCCCAGAATCGGGTCTCTGCCACACAGAGAATCGCGGCGGCACATGCCGTCGCCTGAGGGAGTAGGGGAGGTGAAACACCACGATGGGTATCCTTCAGATGGCGCACCTCGCGAGCGCTTGGCTGACGGCTCGCATGAACCTGAAGAGCGAGCGCGGTGCCACCGCGGTTGAGTACGGCATCATGGTCGCCCTGATCGCGGCGGTGATCATCCTGGCCGTGATCTTCCTGGGCCAGAAGACGAGCTCGACGTTCAGCTGCACGGCGTCGGTGATCTCGAGCAAGAGCGGCGGCTGCTAGTTAGACGCCACCGAGAACGTCCGGGCGGGCCATCACTGGCCCGCCCGGGACGCTAGAACCGGCAACACACAGGGGTCGAGAGGAAATCGAGATGATGGTAGTGGGGCTAGTTCAGGCGATGGGAACCTGGCTCGCCGCTCGGATGGATGTCCGGTCCGACCGCGGTGCAAGTGCGGTCGAATACGCGATCATGGTCGCAATGATCGCGGCGGTCATCATCCTGGCGGTGGTGTTCCTCGGCCAAAAGACGAGTGACACCTTCAGCTGCACGGCGAGCTCTCTACAGTCGAAGACGAACGCCTGCTAGCGATCCCGTATCGCGAGGCAGGCCGGCCAAGAAAGGGTGTGAACGAGACTTGGGTCTCCTTCAGACGGCACGCCTCGCAAGTGTTTGGCTGACGGCTCGCATGAACCTCAAGAGCGAGCAGGGTGCCACGGCGGTCGAGTACGGAATCATGGTGGCCTTGATCGCGGCGGTCATCATCCTCGCTGTGATCTTCCTCGGTCAGAAGACCAGCTCGACGTTCAGCTGCACCGGGCAGGTCATCTCCGATAAAAGCGGCTCGTGCTAGGACGGTAGCGAGCGATGGATCACGTCGGGCGGGCCTATTGGGCCCGCCTGACACTCTTAAGGTCGGGAAAAGCGCAACAGCACAGACTGTGGATGGTTATGGGAGATGTGGACTTTTGGCCGGAAGATTCAGGTTCCTGGTGAGAATTGCCGAGGAAACATGGGTCACACGCTCTAGCGACAGGATCGGGCCTAGTGTTCAATATCGATAGTGGAAAAGGCCCGCTCCGCCTAGGAGTTTGGCTGGTTCCTGTTCGCATCCAGGGGGATGACGAGTGAGGCGCATACGAGACGAACGCGGCGCGTCGGCGGTGGAGTTCGCCATCATCGCTTCGCTTCTGCTTCTCATCCTCTTCGGGACGATCACCTTCGGGATCACTTTCAACCGCATCCAGGGTCTGCAGTCGTCCGCCCGTGAGGGCGCTCGTCTGGGGTCCCTGAGTCAGACGACGGTCGACCAGATCGTCACCCGCTCGCTGGAGTCGGTCAGCATCCTCAATCAGTCCAACTTCAAGACGGGCGGTGGTGGTGGGAACATCCGGTGGTGCTCGGGGACACTGACCTTCGACACAGGCTGTATGACCATCCAGACGAAGCAGGACACGAACAAAGACGGCGACTACTCGGACGGTGGCGAGGTCACGACATTGACCAACGGAACCGACGTCCCGTGCGGCAGCGCGGTGGCAGGGACGCGGAAATCCCTCGTTGTCGACGTGCAGTATCGGATCAGGATCGACATTCCGTTCTGGGCGAGTCCTCAGATGACGGCCTCCGGAACGGGCGAGTTCGCGTGTGAAAAGCAGTCTTAGGACCTGGGGGATGGGAGAGACGAGGGAAAATGAAGAATCGTAAAGGTGTTCTCACCCGCCTCCGTTATGAACAACGAGGCGTTACGACGGTCGTCGTCGTTGCGTCCCTCATCGGCATCATGGCTGCTGTCGTCCTCAGCCTCGACTTCGGTAGCGCGTGGGCGAGCCGCCGCGTGGTTATCACCGCGACGGATTCGACCGCGTTGCACGAAGGGCGCGTCGCGGCGCTGACGGGAGCCGGGTGTCAGCCCGGGATCGACGGCTATCAGAATTTCCTGCGCCGGAATATCAGCAACGCCGACATCCGGTTCGAGAACTGCGAACTGCATGAAGACGTGGCTCATCCCGGCACGGGCTACATCCTCGTCGAAGCACGCAAGTCAGCGAACGCGCCGTTGGGCGGAATCTTCGGTATCGGAGACACCCAGCCCTACTCGCTGTCGGCCGTGGAGTACGGCTTCGCGAAGCCGGAGGGCCTCCGCCCGATGTCCTTCTGCCTGGACAACGCACACGTCTTGCAATGGATCTGGTACCAGAACTGGCGGATCGCGCAGGGTGAGATCGACGGAACCGTCGACCCCAATTTCGGCCAGATGACGTCGACGACCTACGACGCGTTGAAGGGAACGCTCGACGCCGGCCACCCGCCCGTGAAGGGCACCAACTGGCACTACCCCTACGTGAGCGGCGACACGGTCCTGTACCAGCCGCCCGTAGATCTGAAGATCGACTACCCGCAAGGCAGCGCTACCAACGGGCTCGGCGGGACCTCGTACTTGTCGTACGGCGTCGTCCATCGGATGTTCTTCACGAAGGACGCTGCATACGAGTCCGGTACCTGTGGAGGGTCGTCCGGTAACTGGGGTTGGATCGACCTCGATGGAGCCTCCAACGGAACCAGCATCCAGAACGAGTGGGTCACCAATGGCTATGACGGCAACATCGCGACGAACGACTGCAATAACGACGGGGTCACCGGCGATCCGTGCGAAGGCGACCCGGGCTCGAGCGGTGGTTCGGCCGCGCAGGAACTTCAGGGTCTGGTAGACAACCAGACCCAGTTCCACATCCCGATCTTCACGTCTGCCGTCTCCAACGGGTCCAACGCTGATTTCACTATCTGGGGCTTCCTTCCTCTGATCTTGAGGGGATTCAAGGACAACGGCCCTGAGGACTCGCGATATTTCGACTTCGAATTCAAGGACGTGATCACGACCGGCGCTTGTTGCTCGAAGACCGGCGGGATCGGGACGCCGAAGGGTATCCGCATCTGTGCGGTTGACCACGATGGCGACACGACGGACGCGATCATCAGGGCGCGCTGTGGCCAATGAACGACAATAGGCCCATAGTCGGCGACCGCATGGAGTGATAGTTAGTACGCCGCCGACAAATCGCCTTATGTGACGATGGTTGACGGCCGATAAGCGTCAAGTAAGTAGTCTCTGACCTGACTGGGGGAGGTTCAAAGTGGCAGGCGTATCTATGAGCCGGCGCACGCTCGCGCTGGTCCTTGCTGTGGCGCTAGCGCTCCTCGCAACGCTAGCCCTCTACTCGTACATCAAGAGCCTCGAAGACAAGGCGTTCGAAGGCAGCGAGATCGTTGAGGTATTCGTTGCAAAGCAGGACATAGGCGCCGGCGTCTCCGGCGACACCGCCGGATCGCAGGGTCTGATCGAGCGCCGCACCGTTCCGGCCAAGGTGCGGCCGTCGGGCGCCATCACCTCCCTGACCGAGATCAGCGGCAAGATCGCCATCGTCCAGATCTTCAAGGACGAGATCATCGTGGCTCCCCGCTTCCAGGTTCCGGGCGCGGCCGCGGCGCGTGTCCTCCCCATCGGTGAGGGAAAGCAAGCCATCTCGCTGCAGGTCGGACAGGTTCCGGGCGTCGCCGGCTTCATCCAGCCGGGTGACCGCGTGTCGCTGATCGCCCAGACCGCGCAGCGGCCCGGAGCGACCTCGACGACGGCCCGCCAGGCCGGGCCATTCGTTCACTACCTGCTTCAGAACATGGATGTCATCGCCGTCGGCTCTCGGGTTGCCGCGCAGACCGCAGCGACACCGGCCACGCCGACCGACCAGCAGGCTCAGCAACAGGCTTGCTGCATCCTGACCTTCTCGGTTACGCCGGCCCAGGCCGAAATCATCGCATTCGCGGCGCTTAACACCCAGATGTACTTCACGCTCCTTCCGGATGCGAAGCAGCCGCCGGCGAACACACCGGGCCGCCAGGTCACAAACTTGTTCTCCTAGCCTCGAATAGATTGGTGCGACGATGATCGTTCTCGCCGATCCGGACCGCCGCTTCCAGGCGCGTGTCGCGGACGCAGTTGGTCGGAAAGACGACTTCCAAGTTGTCGATTCGGTCCTGCTCCTCGACAAGGTCCTGCACGACAAGGCGGGGCAGATCTCGGTCGTTATCCTCGGCCCGAACCTCGGGATGGAGGAGGCGCTCGACGTGGCGCGTCGGACCCAGACGGGGCAGCAGGATGTCAGCGTGGTCTTGGTCGCGAACGCGCTCACCCCGGACGTGCTTCAGCAAGCGATCCGCGCGGGCGTGCGGGATGTGTTGCCGGCGGCGTTCACCGGCGCGCAGTTGATCGACACGATCTCGCGCGCCGAGTCGCTGTCGCTCCAGCTCCGCGGACGGGTC
Organism: Actinomycetota bacterium; assembly: GCA_049273905.1. GTDB lineage: Bacteria > Actinomycetota > AC-67 > AC-67 > AC-67 > JBASRP01. The sequence goes on along the minus strand of JBASRP010000454.1, from coordinate 5,550 downwards.
GGCGTCACGAGCCCGACCGGAACGGATACCGACGACGTCACCGATCACAAGGTCATCACCGTCTTCAGCTCGAAGGGCGGCTGCGGGAAGAGCTTCGTGTCTTCCAACCTCGCGGTCGCCCTCGCGCAGAAGTCCGGGGAGCCGGTCGCAATGATCGACCTGGACCTGCAGTTCGGAGACCTGGCGATCATGCTTCAGCTGTTCCCGGCGCGAACGATCTACGACGCGGCGCAGAACCTCGACCGGATAGACCCGGAAGCGATGAAGGGATATCTGACGCCTCACCGGGGTCAGGTCTTCCTGCTCGCGGCACCGTTGGAGCCCGGTCTCTCTGAGACGATCTCGGCCGAGGCTGTCGCGAAGATCATCCGGATGATGAAGCGTCTCTACAAGTACGTGATCATCGACACTCCCCCGTCGTTCACCGATCACGTGCTCGCCGCGTTGGATGAAAGCGACGAGAGCGTGCTGATCACGAGCATGGACGTTCCGAGCATCAAGAACCTCAAGCTTTCGTTGCAGACGCTCGAGCTTCTCGGCTTCGGCCGTGACCGCATCAGGCTCATCCTCAACCGTGCCGATGCAAAAGTGGGTCTGCGTGTGCAGGAGGTCGAGAAGACGCTCGGGACCCGTATCGACGTTCCGATCCCGTCGAGTCGCGAAGTGCCGCTGTCGATCAACCGCGGCACGCCGCTGATCCTCGAGGATCCGAAGTCGCCCGTCGTCGCTTCCATCATGAGGTTGGTCGACATCATCGGCGCAACGGCTCCGGCAGCGCCGAAAGTGAAGCAGCAAGGTTCCGGGGGCCTGTTCAGGAGGAAGTCATGAGTCTTTACGAGCGCCTTTCCAAGGCCAGAACCGGAGCTCCCGAAGGTGCGCCAGCCGAAGGCGGTCCTTCGCCGTTCGGCGAGGCCGTCGCCCCGCGGATCGTCGATCCTCTCGAAGCGCTGAAGCGAAAGATCCATCAGAGCCTGCTGCAAGCTCTGGGCCCCAAGCTTTACGACCTGAACATGACCGCGGAGCAGCTCGAATTCCGCGTGCGTCAGAAGCTTCAAGAGGTGCTCGAAGAGGAAGAGACTCCCCTCTCGGCCGCCGATCGCACGCGCCTCATCGCGGAGACGACGGACGACATCCTGGGCTACGGTCCGATCGAGCCGTTCTTGCGCGACGAGACGGTGACAGAGGTCATGGTCAACAAGCACGACGTGGTGTACGTCGAGCGCGAAGGCAAGATCTACCGCGTCGACGCGAAGTTCCTCGACGACGCGCATCTGCGTCGCACGATCGACAAGATCGTCGGCCAGGTCGGGCGCCGCATCGACGAGTCGTCCCCGTACGTGGACGCGCGTCTGCCCGACGGCTCGCGTGTCAACGCCGCGATCCCGCCGATCGCGATCGACGGTCCCGCGCTCACCGTTCGTAAGTTCGCCCGCGACCCGTACCAGGCCGAGGACCTCATCTCGTTCGGAACGTTGTCGAGCAAGGTGGCGCGGTTCCTCGAAGCCTGCGTCCGGGGTCGCATCAACATCCTGGTGTCCGGCGGTACCGGCGCCGGAAAGACGACGACGCTGAACGTGATGTCGTCGTTCATCCCCGATGGGGAGCGCATCATCACGATCGAGGACTCCGCGGAGCTCCGCCTTCTTCAGCCGCACGTGATCCGCATGGAGGCCCGGCCGCCGAACATCGAAGGCCGCGGCGCGGTCACGATCCGCGACCTCGTGCGTAACTCGCTGCGTATGCGTCCCGACCGGATCGTCGTCGGTGAGGTCCGGTCCGGAGAAGCGCTGGACATGCTCCAGGCCATGAACACCGGCCACGACGGTTCGATCACGACCGTGCACGCCAACTCGCCGCGCGACGTCATCGCGCGCCTCGAGACGATGTGCTTGATGGCCGGGATGGACCTGCCGGTGCGCGCGATCCGCGAACAGGTCGCGAGCGCGATCCAGGTCATCGTCCACCAGGCCCGTCTGAAGGACGGCACCCGCCGCCTCACGCACATCACCGAGGTGGTCGGCATGGAGGGCGACGTCATCACCCTGCAAGACCTGTTCCTGTTCGACTTCGGGATGGGCGTCGACGAGGCCGGCCGCTTCCGCGGTCACATCAAGTCTATGGGTCTCCGTCCGAAGTTCATCGACCGCCTCGAGGACATCGGTCTGCACCTCGACCGCGAGATCTTCGAGCCGGAGCCGTTCGCACGCGCCAACGCAGGACGGGCAGCGGCGGTATGACGCGTCGGTTCCGGGGCGCCGCCATCGCGGTTGCCGCGCTCGTCGCGGCGCTGACCGCCGGCCCGGCGTTCGCACAGGCCGCCGCTCTCGAGGTGCGCCTGCGCGAGGCCGTCCTCTCCACGGACGGCTCGACACGACTCGTCGTCTCCGTCACCGGGGCAGCGGTTAAGGGCGCGTTGAACGCCGGCAACTTCCAGGTCACGGAGGCCGGCAAGGCGATCGAAGGATTGACCGTCACCCCGCTGTCGCAGACGTCCGACCAGCCGGTTGCCGTCGTCTTGATCATGGACACCAGCGGAAGCACCTCCGGGGCGCCGATCAACAACGCGAAGAACGCCGCCCGTGATTTCGTTTCCAACCTGCCCGCGAACGTCCGCGTGGCCCTGGTCTCGTTCAGCGACACGGTCACGACCCGAACCAATTTCATCGTCGACAAGGCTCGAGTGAATGCCCTGATCGGTGGCCTTCAAGCCGGCGGCGGGACGGCGCTGCACGACGCGGTCGTACGGGGGGCGCAGCTACTTCAGGGTCTTCCTGGTGCTCAGCACAACATCGTGCTCTTTACGGACGGGGGTCGTCAGGGCGCGCCGGGCGAAACGAACACGAGCAAATCGACTCAGACCCAAGCCATCGCTGCGGTGAGAGCCGCTAAGGCGCCGGTCTTCTCAGTCGGGCTCGTCACACAGGCTTTCGACCCGGCCGTCCTCCAGCGATACGCCGGAGCCGTCAAGGGAGGACGGACAGCGAGCGTCAGCCAGTCGGCGCAGCTGGCAGGCGCTTTCGCGCAGATCGCGACCGAGATCTCGTCGCAATACGTCCTCACGTATGTGTCCGATCTCAAGGAGCCAAAAGACCTCGACATCTCGGTCCTGGCCAAAGTGGGGGCGATTCAGGCACGCGACACGAGCACCGTTATAAACAGCCGGTCGGGAGACACCGCGCCGAGCGCGCAGCCTGGTGGCCCGAAGCCGTACAAGTCGAAGGCGTTGATCGGCGCCTTCGCCTCGAAGACGGGCTACTACGTGGGCGTCGGCGCCGGCTTCCTCGGGTTGCTTCTCTTCCTCGGAACGATGATGTACGCGCCGCAGCGGGGACGCGCCGCGCAGGTCCTCCAGCGCGGTCTGCGCATCTACTCGCGGAGCGAGCGCAAGAAGGCGAAAGAGCAAGAAGGCTTCCTGGCCGGAACCGCCGTGGGCCGCCGCGCCGTCGAGCTGGTCGAAAGGGTTCCGCGCTCCGAAGCGTTCGAAGCCCGCCTGCAAACGCTCCTCGACCGGGCCGCGTGGCCGGTTCGCTCCACTGAGTTCATGGTGATTCAGATCGCGGGCGCGATCGCCGGCGCGCTGATCGGATTCGGCCTGCTCGGACGCTGGTGGCTCGGGATCGTGTTCTTCGTGGGCGGCGCCATCATCCCTCGCCTCGTGCTGGCGCAGCGAGTGGCGAAACGTGAATCCGCATTCCTTGCGCAGCTTCCTGACACGCTCCAGCTCCTCTCCGGCTCGTTGCAAGCCGGGTATGGGTTCATGCAAGCGATCGACACCGTCGCGAAGGAAGCGCAGCCGCCGGCCTCCGCCGAGTTCTCGCGCGTGCTCGCCGAGGCCCGGCTGGGTATGCCGATCGACGAGGCCTTGAACTCGATGGCCGAGCGCGTCGGCGGCGAGGATTTCCGCTGGGTCGTCCTGGCGATCAACATCCAGCGCCAGGTCGGCGGTAACCTCGCGGCCCTGCTCACCACGGTCTCGAACACGCTGAGGGAACGCGAGATGGTTCGCCGGCAGATCAAGGTGCTGTCGGCAGAAGGACGCCTTTCGGCCGTCATCCTCGTCGCCCTGCCGTTCGTTCTCGCCGGATACATCTCCGTGGTGAACCCCGGTTACATCGGGAAGCTGTTCGACGAGACGGTCGGAAAGATAATGATCGCCGGTGGGCTCGTGTTGATGACCATCGGTGTCTTCTGGATGCGCAAGATAATCAAGATCGACGTGTAGGAGTCTGCGATGGATAGCAGCTGGATCGGCGTTCTGCTCGCGTTCGGAGCGGTGCTCTTCGCGCTCGTCGCTCTCCAGGACTTCGTCCTCGAACGCAGGCAGGTCTTCAAAGCGCTGCGGTCCGTCCGTGCCATCGAGCTGACGCCGACTGACATCCGTCAGAAGGAGCTCGCGGTTCCGTTCCTGCAGCGCGTTCTGATCCCCAGCATCAGGGGAGTGGGATCGTTCGGCCGCAAGTTCACGCCGTCGAGCGTGACCGAACGGCTCGGCAAGGAGCTCATCTACGCGGGAACCCCGGTCGGCTGGGACGCCGAGCGGGTCCTCGCCATGAAGATCCTCGGCGTTGCTATCTTCGCCATCGGCGCGCTTGTGTTCGGAAAGCTGGTCGGGTGGACGCCGTTCCGCACGCTCGTCGCCGCGGGCCTCGGTGCGTATGTCGGCTACTACATCCCCGAGTGGGTCCTGAGGTCGAAGTCGGGCAAGCGGCAGTTCAAGATCCAGCGCGCCCTTCCAGACGCTCTCGACCTGCTGTCCATCACCGTCGAGGCCGGTCTCGGCTTCGACGCCGCGATGGCGCGCGTTGCCCGCCAGTCCGGCGGGCCGCTCGGCGAGGAGATGCACCGCGTCTTGCAGGAGATGCAGATCGGCAAGACGCGCAGCGATGCTCTTCGCGACCTCGGTGATCGCACCAACGTCCCCGAGCTGAAAGGCTTCGTGCTGGCGATGATCCAGGCCGACATCTTCGGTATCTCGATCGCAAAGGTGCTGCAGGTGCAAGCGCGCGAGATGCGGATCAAGCGGCGTCAGCGGGCCGAGGAACAAGCGCAGAAGGTGCCGGTGAAGATCGTCTTCCCGCTCATCCTTTGCATCTTCCCCTCGCTCTTCATCGTGCTTCTTGGCCCGGCCATGATCACGATCTACCAAAACATCTTGAAGAAATAGGACGCGACAGTGCGCGTCCTCGCCGTCACCGGAAACGCCTCTCTTGTCGTCGCGCTCGGATCCATGATGCGCGACTGGGAGGTCGTCACCGCGCGCAACGCAGACGAGGCGCTCGACAACGTCCAGGGAGCCATCGTCACTCTGATCGACCTGAGCGACACGTCTAGCGGCATCGAGGTCGCCGACCACCTCTACCGCAGCGGGATCACGATCCCGTGCGTCATCATCGGCGACGCCGCCGCCGAGCATCCCCGTGCGTCGGTGCTCGTGCGTCCGTTCTCGCTCGAGGATCTCGGCACCGCGGTGAAGATCGCGGCAGACCGCGGCTCCGGACCCGCAGCCGCGCCGGCGCGTCCGGAGCCCGAGCCGCCCGCGGAGGAGTCACG
>JBASRP010000448.1:0-2611 GCA_049273905.1 Actinomycetota bacterium | reverse complement strand
CGCGATCTCCGCGCGGATGGTGTCCGCGTCGCGCACGCGGATCTCGGCGGCGCGCTCGGGATAGGCGCGCTCCGCGGCCGTCGCGAAGATCTCCCACTCGGTCTTCGCTTGCTCAGGGCGCGGGCCCTCGATCTCGGGCGAGAAGATGATCTCCCGTTCCGTCGTCGTCTCGGTCCCGCCGCCCGTCTGCTCATAGCGCGTGCGCGCAGGAAGGACGAGAACCCATTCCTTCGGGGGGACGAGCATCTGCGTCGTCGCCACGATGTCCTGATGCACTCGGAACGGGATCCTCTCGAGCGCCTCGCGCACGAACGCCGGCTCCGGCAGCGTCTCGAGGAAGTTGCCGCCGGCGGCCCATAACAGGTCCAGCCGTCCCTCGTGCCCGGCTTCGATCTGCTCGGCTGCGGTGAGGCCCCGGCCCGACGGAACCCAGAAACCCCAGTGTTCCGCCATCTCCGCCGCCGTCTCGCCGTTCACGGCGCGGCCGCCGGGGAACATGTTCGGGACGCAGCCGACCTCCGCGCCGCCCTGGACGCCCGAGTGCCCGCGGATCGGCATGAGCCCCGCGTGCTCCCGCCCGATCGAACCGAGAGCGAGGCCCATGTTCACGATCGCGCGCACCGTGTCGGTTCCATGCGCGTGCTGCGTCACGCCCATCGACCACACGAAGATCACGTTCCGGTTCTCGGACAGCAAACGTGCGAACCGCATCATGTCGTGCCGCGAGGCCCCGGCGGCGCCCTCGAGCATCTCCCAGCTCTGTGCGTCCAGCGACGCGCGCATCTCCTCGAAGCCGTGCGTGTGCGCGGCGATGAAGTCCTTGTCGACCCAGCCGTTCTCGATCAGGTGCTTGATCGTGCCGTTCAGGAACGCGAGATCCCCTCCGGTGTGCACGGTGAAGAAGTCGTCGGTGATCTTCGTTCCGAAGAGGGCACTCTCGGCGACGGACGGCACCCAGTACCGCTCCATGCCGGGCTCGCGGTACGGGTTCACGACGGCCACGCGGGTACCTTTGCGCTTCGCGTAGTAGAGGTACTTCATCGTGACCGGCTGGTTGTTGGCGACGTCCGAGCCGAGGAAGCAGATCAGGTCGGCGCCAATCCAATCCTTATACGAGACGGTCGACGCGGCGACACCGAGCGCCTGCTTCATGGCGACCGTCGACGGCGCGTGGCAGATCCGCGCGGAGTTGTCGACGTTGTTCGTCCCGAGGAAGCGCGCCACCTTCTGCGCGACGTAGTAGGTCTCGTTCGTGATGCCGCGGCTCGTCAGGTAGAACCCGATACGCAACGGATCGAGTGCGCGCAGCTTCTCACCGAGGAGCTTGTAGGCCTCGTCCCACGAGATGCGCCGGAAGCCGCGCTCGCCGCGGCGGCGGAGCATCGGGTAGCCGAGCCGGCCGAGGTCGCGGAGCTCGCTGCTCGACAGGTCCTCGAGCGCGCGAACGTCGGCGAAGCGTTCGGGATCGGCCGCGTTCATGGTGTTCAAGCGCAGAAGATGGAGCCGCACCGTGCACAGGTGAACGCCGTCCATCGTGAAATCGCGGAGGCCGGTGGTGCCGAGGGCGCAGCCGTCGCACACCCCTTTGCGCAGGATGCGCAACGCGTAGAGCGGATGGTCGCGGTTCTGCCACGCGACGCGCGCCATCTCGCCGTAGTGGTTGGGCTTCACCTTTCCGATCCCGTAGGGAACGGGACCGACCCAGTGTTTCGATCGACGCTGCTTCCGCGGCACGGGCGCGAGTATATTCGCCGCATGCCGCGCCTCGATTCCCGGCGCACGAACCTCGGCGTGTTCGCGCTCGTTCTCGCGTCGGCGCTGACGGGGTTCTCGACGTTCCTGACCGGCGCGCGATCGTCGTGGTTGCTCTTCTGGGGGCACGGCGCCCTCGGCTTCTCGCTCGTCGCGCTGCTCTGGTGGAAGGGGAAGGTGATCCTGCGCGGGCTGCGCGCGCGCTGGCCTTCCGTCCCGGCGGTGCTGTCGATCCTGACGCTTCTGATCCTGCTCGCGATCATCGGCGCCGGCGTCTGGTCGGCGATGGCGCGTGGTGGGAAGCTCGGGCCGTGGGGGATGCTAGAGGTGCACGTCGGCGGCGCGCTGATCATCATCCCCTTGTTCGTGATCCATCTCGTCGGCCGGTGGGTGCCGCCGGCGAAGCGCGATCTCTCTCGCCGGGTGCTGTTACGCGCCGGCGCGCTCGGAGCGGCCGGACTGGCTCTGCGCGGAGCGACCGAAGGGATCACGCGCGTCGCGGACCTGGCCGGCGCGCGGCGGCGGTTCACGGGCTCGCATCTCATCGGGAAGCCGGGCGAGCCGTTCCCCGACGTGTCGTGGCTCTTCGACGATCCCGACCCGATCGCGGCGGACGCGTGGACGCTCGAGGTCCGGGGCCGCGTCCGCGAGCCATTGCTCGTGAGCTACGGCGATCTGGCGACGATCCCCGCAGCGCGCCAGCGCGCGACGATCGACTGCACGGGCGGCTGGTACTCGGAACAGGAGTGGGAGGGCGTGCGCATCGGCGCGTTGCTCGATCGCGCCGGCGTCGGCGACGACGCGCGCAGCATCATCGTCCGCAGCGTCTCCGGGTATTCACGGGCCTACGCGGTGGAGG
>JBASRP010000446.1:0-9840 GCA_049273905.1 Actinomycetota bacterium | reverse complement strand
GCGAGGCGGGGTACACGGCCGCGAAGCACGCGCTCGCGGGGTGGACGGACGTGCTCGCCGTCGATTTGCACGGCACGGGCGTGCGCGTGCACCTGGTCAACCCGGGCCCGATCAAGACGGAGATCTGGGACAAGGTCGAAGAGCCGCCGGCGTTCGGCGGGAAGCTCCACCCGCCGGAGGGCGTCGCGCGTGCGGTGCGCGCGTGTCTCGAGAAGGGGTCGCACGAGCGCTGGTACCCGCGATCGTTGCGGGTGCTTCCGTACTTCAAGATGTCGATGCAACGGCCGTTCATCCGGCTGTTCGCGTGGTTCGACCGCAAAGCCGACCGCGCCGCACGCTGAGATCGAACGAGCCCCCGCCCGAAGGCGGAGGCCCGGCTTCGAAAGACGGTCGTCTAGTCGGTACAGCACTTGCCGTCGGGCGACTGCGCGCGGTGCTCGGCCGCCGTCATTCCGCCTTCACAGCACATCTTCTCGTCCTTCTTCTCCTGCTGATCGGCGGTCATCTCCTTGGTGTCTGCCATGAGAGAACCTCCTTCGAGAACCAGTTTCTCCAAACCCTCTGGTGCCGAACCCTCACCGCTGCCGTGCACCGATCGGCGGGACCGTCGTAGGCTCCGGACACAGTGGCTGATGCCCGTTCAGAAGAGCCGGCCGCACCGGACGTGGCCGAGGTCTGGAAGCGCGTGGCAGACGCGCTCTCCGAGGCCGGCGTCGATGAAGGCGCCCTCGAGGCGGCCGCAGCAAGTGGACCGGACGCCGTCGGGCTCCTCATCGCCCGCCATCTGACGTTCCCCGGGGAGCGCCGGTACACGCCGCGCGAGGTCTACGAGATAACGGGCGTCGACGACGAAACCGCGCGAGCGCTATGGCGAGCTATGGGTTTCGCGCTCGTGCCCGAGGACGAGCGGGCTTTCACCGACGCCGACGTCGAGGCAGTCAGGAGCGCCGCACACCTCTTCGAGGTTGCCGGCGTGGCCCGATCCGTCGTCCTGCACCAAGCGCGGGCGATGGGGCAGGCCGTGGCGCGCATCGCGACGTCGCACGGAGAGGTGATCGGCGAGATGGCCGACGACTCCGACATCGTGCGTGCGGCCGAGGATGCCGTGTCGCTCGCGGAGGAAGCGCTCCCCATGCTCGATCGGCTGCTTGTCTACATGTATCGCCGGCATCTCTCGGCGGCGATCGAGCAGCGGATGCTCATGACGCGGACAGAGGAGGGCGCAGTCGGCATGTCCGTGGGCTTTGCCGACATGGCCCGTTTCACGTCGCTGAGTCAGGAACTGGCGCCGTCAGAGCTGGCCTCGCTGATCGAGCGGTTCAACGCCGCAACGGCCGATGTCGTCTCGCAGGGCAAAGGGCGGATCATCAAGACGATCGGCGACGAGGTGATGTTCACCACGCTGGAGGCGGCGTCGGCCGCGATGATCGCACTCGAGCTCCTCGAAGCGGTGTCGCCCGACGCGGATTTCCCGCCGTTGCACGTCGGGCTCGCGACCGGTCCGGTGATCCCCCGCGAGGGCGACGTGTTCGGGCCGACGGTCAATCTCGCGAACCGTCTCGTGGCCATCGCGAGGGACGACTCAACCCTCGTCGATCAGACAACGGCGGATGTTCTTGCGGAGGACCCGCGCTTCGCTCTCAAGCCGATCCCGTCTCACCAACTAAAGGGACTCGGCAGGATCCGTCCCTATCGCCTCCGGCGAGCCGACGGCGCGAGGGCCGCCACGTAGCGCTTGGTTAGACTGGCCGCTCGGGCCCGGAGCTCAGTGGTCAGAGCAGGGGACTCATAAACCGATATCCGATCCCTCGGCCCGTTTCCGGAAGCCCCAAGTCGAGATGTGAACTCTCCATCGCGATCACGATGGACCGCTACGGGCATCTCTTCGAAGGCCACGACGACGATCTCATGGACCGCCTGGAGCGCGTGTACGCGGAAGCTCTCACGAGCCAAGATGTAGACAAGAGCGCCGTCGTTGCGATCCGGTAAGCGATGCGGAACGACGGGGCCGGATGGACGCGCTGTGGCGCCGGGCACGCGCACTGGGGCGTATACAGCGCGGCGGTCCTGCTCTAGCTGCGGAGACGTACCCTCGGGACGCAAAAGACCCCGAGAGGACCCCTTGTTAGATCACCCTGTGCACGAAAAAGTCATCGACCTTCTTCACCAACAGGCCAGCGGCGATCGCTTCCGTGAGCGGGGGCTTGGGTGGATTCTCGCTAAGGGCTCTCGCAACCAGAGCGCCCTTGTTGCCCTGGGTGATGAAACTGGCGCACACGGCGCAAGCGGCATAGGGCTCGGAGATAGTGACCGTTTCGCCGACGAACTCCGTCGTGAATGGGTGGATCTCGAAACGCTGCACCACGGGACCTGTAGAACAGAACTCGCACTGATTCTCGACTAGTCCGCGATGTTGCTCCGCGAGCTTGTCCAGCCATCCTCGGTCGCGGAAGTGCTCCATGCCTTGTCTGACAATGACAGGGACGCTTCCAACCTGCTCCGCAACTGTGGCGATAACGCCTTTATGGAAGAGTGTTTCGACAGACACTCCGGTGTCGATCATCCGCGCACACGCCCGGAGGATCCGAGCAGAGTCCAATGCTCGAAGTCCGCTCTCTTTCCGAGCGACATAAATCGACCGCACGCCTAGCCTTCTCGCCAAGGCTTCTTCGTCGGCAGCCTCCTGGCGCACATCTTCGCGGACTTGCTTGTATCTCTTGAAGACACCCATCCGTCTGCCCGTTCTACACCTCGTCCCGGACGCTCAATCGAGTCTATCTGGACGACCTAGCGGAGCGTGACAACGGTTGTCCCGCAGCACTCACCCAGCCGCACAACCCGTTCGAGCAACAAGCCGCGCGGCTCCGCGCCCTCGTGCGCTCGATGCGAAAAAAACTTGGCGTAATTACGCAGTCACCTCCGATAACCGTCTCTCGCGAGCCGTACAATGGTCCCATGGACGAAGAGAAGAACGACAACGACGAGAAGGACGAAGACGCTCCGGACGAGGAAGCTCCCGACAACGAGCGGCCGGACGACGAACGGCCGGAGGTCCGGATCCGCATATCCCCGGCGCTCCAGGCGCAGATGGCAGCGGCGTCGAAGGCGATCTCGAACGCGGCGGCACTTCCGATACAGCGCGCCCTTCGGGATCTCGTCATCGCTCAGCAGGCTCCGTTCCTCGATGCGGCGCGCAAGATCAACGCGATGCACTCCGCGAAGCTCGCGGAAAGCGTTCAGGCCATCGGCCGCGCGTACAGCGCACCGTTGAACGAGGCGATGAAGTCCCTCGCCGACGCCCAGATGCGGCCGATCCACGAATCGCTGCGCAAGATGTTCGCCGGACTATCGCCCGCGCCGAAGATCATCGAGGCCCTGGGTAGGCAGACCGCAATCCAGTTCCCGAAGATCGACTTCACCGGCTACCAGAAGGCGTTCAAGTCGCCGGTGTTCTTCGATGCAAAGAAGCTCCTCGGATCCTTCGACATCGGACTTCGCAAGATCGACCCGGCCATCTTCGAGTCGCTTCGAGAGAGAGCGCGCGTTGATATCGACCGGGCGACGGCCTGGACCGAGCCTGCGGATGACGCCGAGCCGCGAGAAGGGATTGAAGCAACTCTCGGGAGCATCGTCACGGAGGTCAACGATCTGACCGAGGAGGTCCGGCGCGGCGGGATCGAGCAACGCGTGCGAGATGCGCTCAACGCGCGGCGCGAGATCCTTCTGACGCTGCTTCACATCCTCGTCGCTGTTTTGATCGCGGTCGCCGGAGCGAAGTGTCAGCAGCCGATCACGGTGCAGCCCGTCATCGTCATCGAAGACAAGACGCCGGACGCACCCGCGATTCCTCCCGCCGCGCCGTCTCCGAAACCGCCGCCGTCTGCGGCGTCCGGCAAGACTGCGCCCTGAGCGTCAGGACGCGGATAGCTCGGCGATCTTGGCGTCGATCTCAAAGCCGGGATCTGGCTGGACCTTGATGCCGATGTTGTGAACGGTCCCGTCCGGTCTGCACCCGAGCGCGGACGCGATCCGGAGGAACCGCTGCGCGTCTCTCTCTTTCTTCCCCGAGTGGCACCACGAGAGGAAGTCGCGGCAGAGGCTGGACACGAAGTCCGCGAGCTGAAGTGGCGTTGAGTGCGGCGTCGCAGCCGTGAGCAACGTGTCGCACGCGCCGCGATCTCCGAGCGAAGCGCCGTACCTCCGAGCGTTGCGGACGAGATCCTCATACGGCAGCAACAGTCCGTCGCTCGGTCGGTCGGCGAGGACGTAGAGGCTGAATCCCCGGTCGCGCGCCGCCAACCGCGTCGTGATCGCCACGCGGTCCATGAGGTTCGTGAACGCCCACCCGAGGAGTTCTTCGCTCGATGGAGCCGCCGAGTACGGCCACGCGAGGCACGCAAACACCTTTCCGCCTTCGCTCACGAGCGCATCGAGACCGTCGCGGGCAATCGTCCAGCGCTTCCTCTTCGCGAGATCGAACTTCTCCTTGGCCTTGCGGTTGTACCGGCGGACGTAGTGCCGACGGATCTCGTCGTCCATCGCGCGTTTGATGGGATCCGCCCGATGGAGGCCCACCGCTTCCTTCGCGTCCTCCATCAAACGCGTGACGGCGTGCAGCGCCGAGTCCGAGACGATGTAGGCGGTGAACCCGTAGGCGCGCTCCGACGAGACCTCGCCTGGCCCGAGGGTGTCGAACCGGAGGTCATCGACAACGCAGAACGTCGGTTCCGTCATGATCCTTCGGTGGGCCCGCCAGGGTTCGAACCTGGGATCGGACGGTTATGAGCCGCCTGCTTTGACCACTAAGCTACGGGCCCGGTTTGCGGAGCGAAGTCTAGCTGTCGATGTTCGCGCGTCGGGAGCAAGGGCCGCGTAAGGGCCGGGATCGACCAGCCGCAGCTAGACCCGCACGAAAAACCGGACTCATAATCCCTTGGTCCCGGGTTCGAACCCAGGCGGGCCCACCACCAACCGGATCGTCGACGGTGGGACCGCCGTGGGTTCGGTGTTGCGACTAGTTCGACGACGGCGCGACGGCGGCACGCAACTCGCCGTGGTTCATGGCGACGCGGGGTTCGCTCGCGAGCAGCGCCACGTAGCGCGAACCGAACGCGTTCCGGTCGTGCGACGTAGTGGTCAGCGCCTCGGCGCGCGCGCGGATCTCTTCGACCTCGGCGGCGGTCGGAGCGTTCTTGCGCGCCGCGAGCTCGTCGATCTCGACGATGATCTTCGAGAGCGGCCGGAGCCAGGCGAACGCCTCGTCGTGCAGCAACAGGTCGAGAAGTGCGGTCTTGCCGTGCACCTCTCCATGCGCGAGCTCGTACCGCTCGCGGGAAAACTCGACGAGGCTGCGATGGACATCCCGCAGGGCGCGCGAAAGCGCGCGTAGCTGGGTTCGGCGGTCGGTCGTGGTTCGAGTCGTCACGAAATCGTCCCTCCTCGAGGGTTCGTTGGGTTCATCCCTTGGAACGGCGAACAGCGGAATTACATTCCCGTTGTTCTTTCCCTGGTTGGGCTGCCGCTATTCGCGGGGCTCGAGCCGCGGATTGATCTCGCACGTGCCGTCGCAGAACGGCGCGTTGCTCGTCGCACCGCACGCGCAGAGGGCGGCTCTCGTGTCTCGCACGCCGCCGCCCTTGGTCTTGATGAACAGATCGCCGCGCACCACCAGTGGCCCGTTCTTGAGAGGGCGGATCTGCGTCGGCACATCCGGTTCCTCGGGCGCCCCTTCATCGAGCCGGTAGTGCAGGGCGCCGGTGGGGCAGCGGCGGATGACGCGCGCGATCTCGCCGGGGTCGCCGAGCTCCGGCCGCACCCACGGCTTCCGTCCGGGCTGGAAGACGTCGTTGAGCCCGCGCACGCACTCGGCGAAGTGGAGGCAGCGGGTCTTGTCGAACCAGACCGTGACGCCCGTCGTCGGGTAGTCCTTCCCCACGGGATCGGACGGTTGGTTGCTCGGTGACTCCATGTCGCACTCCCACCCGATGTTTCTCGCGTCAGCGTACTCCTCTCGGCCGTACGACCGGCTCGCTCCCTTGCGCAGCGCCCGTGTAGCGTTCCGTCCGTGAGTGACTACACGCGCGAGGAGATCCAAGCCGCGTTCGATCGCTACGTCGCCGCGGCGCAGGAGGCCGGCCGTACCGGCGACTGGCGGCCGTGGGTCGAGTGCTTCACACCCGACGTGCACTACATCGAGCATCTCTTCGGAGAGTTCCACGGACGCGAGGCACTGCTCGCGTGGATCACGAAAACCATGAGCGCGTGGCCGTTCACGCACATGCAGATCTTCCCGTGGGACTGGTACACGATCGACGCCGAGCAGGGCTGGGTTGTCGGGCAGGTCGAGAACCGGTTCATCGACCCCGGCGACGGCGAGATCTATCAAGCCGCCAATTGGACGCGGCTGATGTACGCGGGCGACGGCCTCTTCTCCTCCGAGGAGGACGTCTACAACCCGGCGAGTTTCGGCCCGATGGTCGAGAACTGGCTCGCCGCGTGGGCGAAACACCACCCGGAAAGCCCGACCGGCGGTTCGCGAACCTGACGGTGCCGGTCTAGAGGTCCGGGATGCGGCGCGGCAGGAGCTCAAACGTCCAGCCGCCGTCGACCTCGATCAGTTTGCCCGTCACCCACGACGCGGCGTCGCTGCACAGGTAGAGCGCCGCGGTCGCGACGTCCTCCGGCGTCCCGTTCCGCTGGAGGAGCGTCCGGTCGATCATCGTGTCGCGGATCGGCGTTCCTTGATCCTCCATGTATCCGAGGTACCAGTTCAGGGCCCAGGTCTCCACGGCGCCGGGCAGGATCGCGTTGACGCGGATCCGCGGCGCGAGATCGGAGGCCATCAGCTTCGTCGCGTGCGCGAACGCGGCCTTAGCGGTGCCGTACGCGAGATAGCCGCGCGATGTGTGCGCGCCGGCCATCGATCCGATGTTGAGGACGACGCCGCCGTCGCGCGCGAGCATGTGGGGCACGCACAGCCGCGTGAGCTCGATGGGGGAGGACACGTTGAAGTGGAACGCCCATTCCATGTGCTCGGCGCGCGTGTCCATGAACGGGGCCGGCACGGCGCCGCCCGCGTTGTTGACGACGATGTCGATCCCGCCGAGCTCTTGGACCGTGCGCGCGACGGCCGGCTCGAGCTGACCCAGCTCGATCACGTCGGTGGGGATCACCGCCGCCCGCCGGCCGCGGTTGCGGACCTGGTCGGCGACACCCTCGAGGTCGTCCACCGTGCGCGCCAGCAAAGCGACGTCGGCGCCCACGTCCGCGAACGCGAGCGCGATAGCCGCGCCGATGCCCTTTCCGGCGCCGGTGATGATCGCGACCTTGCCCGACAGATCGAACCGATCGAGGACCGCCATCGCGACCTCTTCTACACGACCCGGCGTGGAAAAAGCACCTCCGACAGGCCAGATGAGCCGTTCAGGCTGCTCGGGCTCGCTGCCGACCCGGTTTCGCCTTCTCCGTCTCTTTACGACAAATTAGGAGAAATGCGCTTTGCGTCTATCGCGCACCACGCCGCGTGAGAAATAATGCGTCGTTACCGTGCGCAAAGGGACGACGCTCGCGTACCGAAGGGGGTGGTTCGCTTTCCTCGAGCGGCGTCCGGACAACAACAGGCAACGAGGGGGAAATCGATGCGGAGAAGGTCTGCTCTTGCAAGTGTGCTGATCATCCTCCTGGTGACGATCGTCGCGATGTTCACGCTCCAAGGAGCGCTCGCGAAGACCGAGCCGCCAGGCTGTAAGAACCCCACTCCGGGCAGCCCCGGCTTCAAGAACCCGAACTGCGATTCGGACGGCGACGGGGTCAACAACCAGGACGACAACTGCGTCCTCGTTCCGAACCCGGACCAGGCAGACGCCGACGGTGACGGCATCGGCGACGCGTGCGATGACGACATCGACGGCGACGGCATCCTCAACGGGGACGACAACTGTCCGACGGTTCCGAACCCCGGACAGGAAGACAACGATCAAGATGGGATCGGCAATGTGTGCGATGACACGCCGGATCCCGTCGACAACGACACCGATGACGACGGCATCTTGAACGACGACGACAACTGTCCGACCGTTCCGAACGCCGATCAGCTTGACACCGATCACGACGGTCAAGGCGACGCGTGCGACAACGACGACGACAACGACGGTGTCCCTGACACCTCGGACAACTGCCCGCTCGTTCCGAACCCGGGCCAGGAAGATGTGGACGAAGACGGGATCGGCGCGGCGTGCGATTCGAACGATGGTGGCGGTGGCGGTGGCGGTGACGAGACCACCTGCGAAACCGATAACGGTAATGACGGATCCCCGCACTCAAGCTTCGATCCGGATTCGGATGAGGTCGGTCCTATCTCTAGCATCGTGCACGAGGTGGACCAGGCCCTTCCGTCTCCGCTCGGTGCCGACGGTGGTGTGGTGTCCGAAGTGAACTGCGCGATCATCGTGACGGTGGAAGAGGCACTCGGCCTCAACCCATAGCAGGCGCAGTTGGTTCGTGATCGAGGGGCCCAGCCGGGCCCCTCGATCCTTTCTGCGCCCGCGCGACGGCGCGACACGCCGTAGACTCGCCGAGCGAAATGAACTGTCCGGCCTGCGGGGAAGCGAACCCCGACGACGCCGCCTTCTGCGGGAGCTGCGGCAACCCCCTCGTCTCCGAGCGCGCGTGCTCCGCCTGCGGGCGGATGAACCCGCGCGACCTCAAGTTCTGCCGCGGCTGCGGTGTCCGCCTCGGCGAGACGTCGGTCGCTGCGCCGCGCGCCGCCAGTCTCCCGAGCAGCCTCGGCGGCGGCCGCTACCGGATCCAGCGCTTCCTCGGCGAGGGCGGCCGCAAGCGCGTCTTCCTCGCGCGTGATGAGAAGCTCGACCGCGACGTCGCCATCGCGGTGATCAAGACCGAAGGGCTGGACGAGGCCGGATTGGCTCGCGTGAAGCGCGAGGCGCAGGCGATGGCTCGGCTCGGCGACCACCCGAACATCGTCACGGTCTTCGACATCGGCGAGCAGGATGACGGAACGACGTTCCTCGTGTGTCAGTACATGAGTGGCGGTTCGGTCGAGGACCTGCTGCGGGCGGCCGACGGTCACGGGCTCGGGATCGACCGAACGGTCGAGATCGCCACGCACGTGGCGAAGGCGCTCGAGCATGCGCACGCGCGCGGCGTCGTCCATCGCGACGTGAAGCCGGGCAACGTCTGGCTTGCCGAGGACGGCGCGGCGAAGCTGGGGGACTTCGGCCTGGCCGTCGCCCTCGACCGGTCACGGCTGACCTCCGAGGGGATGATGCTCGGCACGGTCGCGTACATGGCTCCGGAGCAGGCGCTCGGCCGGCAGCCCGACACGCGCAGCGATCTGTACTCGCTCGGCGCGATGATCTACGAGACGGTCACAGGCCGCCCGCCGTTCCTGGGCGACGAGGCCGTCGCGGTCATCTCGCAGCACATCGGCACAGCGCCGGTTGCGCCCTCCTGGCATGCGCCGGACGTGCCCCCGCCGCTCGAGAAGCTGATCCTCGCGCTCCTCGCGAAGGACGCCGACGGGCGCCCATCCGGCGCCGGCGAGGTCGTCGAGATGCTCGGCCAGATCGCGGCGGGCACGGCCCGGGTCTCGACGATCGAGGAGCGCGCGAACCCGCTCGATCGCCTGGCCGGCGGCGTCTTCGTCGGACGCGAGCGCGAGCTGGACGAGCTGCGAGGGGGACTGGACGACAGCCTCTCCGGGCACGGACGCCTTGTCCTCCTCGTCGGCGAGCCGGGCATCGGCAAGACGCGTATGACGGAGGAGCTCTCGACGTGGGCCAAGATGCGCGGCGCCCAAGTGCTCGTCGGGCGCTGCTACGA
>JBASRP010000436.1:0-3868 GCA_049273905.1 Actinomycetota bacterium | reverse complement strand
GGCCGGCAGATCCGCGTCGGCCGCGACGTCGTTCAGGCGGCGTTCGGCCGCGCGCCCGACCCCGCCGTTTTCGTGGACGGGATCCTGCGCGCCGACGCCGGGAGCGCGCGGCAGATCGCGACCGCGGGTGCGACGACGCTGGTCCTCGATCCGAAGGCCCTGCGGGACCGGCCCGAAGGCCGCTTCGGTCCGGACCTGATCGAAGAGGTGCGCGCGTCGCGCCTGACGTTCGGCGGGCTCCTCGTCGACACGCCGATCCGCGACAGGCTCGAGACGCCGTCGGACGATCGCGTGTTGACCGCGATGGGCGCGCTCGCCGAGACGGCCGCGGCGTTCTTCGAACGTCCCGCCGGCGCGGATGGGCGCCTGCTCGTGATCGGAACGTCGAGCATGCTCGACCCGGCGGTCGCGCGGCCCTTGATGGACGCGCTGGCCCAGGCGCCATGGGTGCAGATGCGCACCGCCGGCAACGTCGCCGCCGATCCCACTCTGCGCTCGGCAGACGAGCCGCGGCGCTTGGGAACCGTCCAAGCCGAGGTCAGCACCCGCGCTCAGACCGCGCGCGCCTCCCGGCGAACGATCCAAACCTTCGAGAGCATCCTCGTGAAGCCGAGCGGCGGGGACTCCGTCGCGCGGTTGGAGCGGACGCTGCTCGCATCGGAGTCCGTCGACTACGACCGGCGACAAGGCACGGCGGTGACGCTGGCGCGCGGCGCGCGCGACGGTGCGCAGGACCACCTCGACCGCATCAGCGTCCACAAGAGGCAGGTCACGCTGACGCGCCGCGGTGGGCAGGTGCCCGTGACCATCCAGAACCTCACCGGCTTCACGATCCGCCTCCGCGTCGAACTCGACTCGCAGAAGCTTTCGTTCCCCGCGGGGCAGGCCCGGCCCATCGAGATCGAGGGGCGCCCGCGCGGCCGGTCTCTCGGCACCCTGACGTTCCGCGTCGAGGCGCGCGGCGCCGGCTCGTTCCCGATCGCGGTGAACCTCGAGACGCCCGACGGGCAAGCGCTCGTCGGAACCGGGGAGGTGCAGGTGCGCTCCTCGGCGGTCAGCTCGGTAACGTTGATGGCGACGGCGGGCGGCGCGCTGTTCCTGGTCGTCGCGTGGGCGCGGCGCGCGATTGCGCGGCGAACCAAACCCACGCCGAACCCCTGATACCATCCGCCGCGATGGCCGCCCCGGCCTCCGGTCCACCGTCCGAGCCGCCGTCCGATCCCCTCACCGGCGAGCTCGACCTGCGTTCTACCGCAGAGACCGTAACGTCTTTGACGCGCGCCACGGCCATCATGAGCGTGGGGACCGCGTTGTCGCGCATCACGGGATTCCTGCGGCTCGCCGTCATCGCGTGGGCCATCGGCGGCGCCGAGTCGAAACTGCCGGATACCTACAACCTCGCCAACACGATGCCGAACATCGTCTACCAGCTCGTGCTCGGCGAGATCCTGGCGACGCTGTTCGTCCCCGTGTTCATCGAGCATCTCACGACCCGCGCCAAGGACGAGGCCTGGCGCATCGCGTCGACGATCCTCAATCTGGCCATCTTGATCGCCGCCGCGATCAGCGCGGTCGCGGTGCTGCTGGCGCCCTGGATCATCAAGATCTACACGTTCCGTCTCCACGGCCAGGAGCGGATCCAGCAAGAGGCCGTCGGCGGGTTCCTCCTGCGCCTGTTGCTCCCGCAGATGATCTTCTACGCGGCCGGCGCCGTCATGACCGGGCTGTTGAACGCCCATCGCAAATTCGCCGCGCCGATGTTCGCGCCGCTGCTCAACAACCTGATCGTGATGATCACGTTCGTCGCGTTCCATTTCCTGCACTCGGGGCCGCTCGATCTCACGCACCTGACGTTCGGGGACAAGCTGTTACTGGGTGGCGGGACGTCGCTCGGCGTGATCACCATGACGGTGGTGCTGTGGCCGTTCGTGCTGAAGCTCAAGGACCAGGCCTACAGCCCGCGCGCGCTCGAGTGGCGCAACCCCGCGATCCGCCGCGTCGGGACGCTGGCGAAGTGGTCGCTCGGATACGTGATCGTGAATCAGATCGGCCTCTGGATCGTCTACGCGCTGGCCAACGGACGCGCCGGCGGAGTCACCGCCTTCCAGAGCTCATTCATCCTCTATCAGCTGCCGTACGGGATCTTCGCGGTCAGCGTGTTCACGGCGCTGGTGCCGACGTTAAGCGAGCACCACGTGCGCGGCGACGTCCCGTCGTTCCGCCGCGACCTGTCGCTCGGCGTGCGCACGACGCTGTTCATCATCGTGCCGGCCGCCGCGGGGTTCATCGCCTTATCACGGCCGATCGTGAAACTGCTGCTCGAGCACGGCGTTTTCTCCGGGCGGTCGACGCAGCTGTTCGCCGACACCTTCCTGTACATGGCGATCGGCCTTGCCGCCTACGCCGTCTTCCAGCAGCTGATGCGCGCGAGCTACGCGCGCCAAGACACGAAGACCCCGTGGATCGTGAACAGCGCGGCGGTCGTGTTCAACACGGCGCTGAACTTCCCACTGTTCGCGGCGATGGGCGTCCCCGGGCTGGCGCTCGCGCACGCGATCTCGTACATCTTCGCCGCGGTGCTGGGCGGGATCGTGCTCCGCCGCCAGCTCGGCGGCATCGACGGCACGCGCCTCGCGAGCTCGACGACGCGCATCACCGTGGCCGCCGCGGCGTCGGGGGTCGGCGCTTGGGTCGTGGGTCGCGCTCTGGACGCAGGCACCGGCGCGGCGACGCTCGTCGAACAGATGCTCCAGGTGGGTGCCGCGGTGGCGGCCGGCCTCGCCATCTACGCCGGGCTGGCGGCGGCGATGCGGCTCGACGAGTTCCGGCCACTCCTGCGGATGGTGGCCGGGAGATTCGGCCGGCGAGCGGAGGCATGAGGGTGAACGAACGCGGCGACATCGTCATCGGCTGGTTGCTGAAGCTCGTGATCTCACTCGCCCTCGTCGGCCTGGTCGCCTTCGAGGGAGGCGCGATCGTCGTCGCGAAGGTCCAAGCCGACGGCACGGCCAACGACGTAGCGAACGAAGCTGCGGTCGTGTACGCGCGCGGCGCGAACGCGGACGCCGCGGAGAAGGCCGCGGAGGCGGAGGCAACGCACGCCGGCGTGGAACTCGTCGCGTTCGACGTTTCCGACGACGGGCGCAGCATCTCCGTCACCGTCCTGAAAAAGGCGAAGACGCTGTTCCTGCAACGGCTCGACGCGACGAAGTCGTGGACCGAGGCCCGATCAACCCGGCGTCGCGGCGTCATCACGAACTGAGCGATGGATCTCGCCCCCGGCACGACCGTCTCCGGACGCTACCGCGTCCAGAAGCGCGCGTGGTCGACCGGGTCGGGGGACGTGTGGGTCGCGCACGACGCGGTGCTCGAGCGTCCGGTGCTGATCCAAACGTTCCCCGGTGCGAGCGCTCACGACATCGGAACGGCCGTCGCACGAACGGCGCAGCTGACGCACCCGGGCCTCTGCCAGATCTACGACGTCAGCCCCGACCCGCCGGCCATCGTCTTCGAGCACGCGCCCGGTGGTCGACTGAGCGACCGCAAGGACGGCGCGCTCGCACCGCCCGAGGCCGCGCGACTCGTCTGTCAGCTCTCGGCGGCGATCACCGCTCTGCACGAGCACGGCATTGCGCACGGCGCCATCTCCCCGTCAACGGTTCTCTTCGACGAGGAGGGTCGCCCGAAGTTGTCGGGGGCTTTACTCCCTGAGGCGGACGACGGCGAGGCCTACCGTCCAGCCGGCGCAGCGGAGCCCGAGGAGGGCGACCGCTACGCTCTGGCCGCCGTCGCGTACCGGCTCTTCACCGGACGCGAACCGGGGCCCGACGCGCCACCGGCGCGCACCGCGAAACGCGGAGTCCCCCCG